>QHWK01000231.1 GCA_003223775.1 Acidobacteriota bacterium | reverse complement strand
CACCCCATACACGCCGAAGACGCTTGCGAGCTGCGCGATCGGCAGCACCGTCGTCTGGCTGTAGCCGAGCAGCACCCACGGAAAGCCGGTGAAGAGGTGCGTGCGGCCAAGCTCGGTCGCCACCCAGACGACAGGCGCCGCAATCAGCGCGCGTCGTCCGTGCACGACGACGATGCGGCGCGTGGCGACGGCGAAGACGCCCGGGAAGAGCGCGAGATACGCGACGAGGGCGGCGTTGACCAGGATCGCGACCCACGTCTGCAGGTCGCCGTAGCGGACCATCACGCCGGTGATCCAGTAGAGCGTGCCGCTGAAGTACACGACGCCGGCGAGCACGCCGAGCGCGAAGGCGCGCCGCATCGTCGCGCCGTCGAGCGCGACGAGCAGCGGCGCAAGCGCGATCCACCCGAGCGCTGGATGGCCGAATTTCGGAAAGCTGAGCGCGAGGAGGATTCCCGACGCGGTCGCTAGCGCGTAACCCAGGGTTTCAGCTGCTCTTCTCTCTGAAGGCGTGCCGCCACGGTTTCCGCTTCGCGTTTGGTCGGGAACTTGCCAACGCGCACGCGATAGACCGACGGCTTGCCGCCGGGGGGCGAGAGCACGTACGCGGCGTACCCTTTCGAGCTGAGGCGCTTTGCGATCGCGTCCGCGTCGCTGCGCACGCCAAGCGCCGCAATCTGCACCGCGTAGCCGTCGCCGGCGGGTTCAGCGGCCGCCGTGTCTCGCGGCGCCGCCCGCGGTGCTTCTTTCTCTTTCGGCGCAGGCTCCGACCGAGGAGGCTTCGCGGCGGGCGCTTTCTCTGCCGGCGCCGAGGGCTTTGCCGCCGCGGGACTGGTTTCCGATCCAGCCGGCTTCAGGCGTTCCGGCGGCGCGTTCGGCTTCTCGAGACGGCGGAAATAGCTGAGGTCTTCTCCCGTCGCGGCGGGCGGCGGCGCTGCGGTCGGATCCGCGCCGGCTTGCGGCTGAGCCGGCGGCGCGGGACTCGCCGGCTGCGGCGCGATCGCGTCGGCGGTATTGGCCGCTTGCGAGATGTCGGCGACCGCGCCGCGCTCGACGCGCACGCCGCGCCCCACGAGCACGCCGCACAGGAAGATGACGACCGAGACGACCGTGGCCGCCATGAAGAGAAACACCAACTGCTTGCCGTTCAGTTGGATCTCGTGAAAGCCGTCGGAGAACGCAAAGGAAGCAAAGGGCGCGGAGACGCGAAGGCGATCAGCGGACGTCGAGGCGGGCGAGGAGCTGCTTCGCGTCGGCCGAGTTCGGATCGAGCGCGAGCGCCTGCTGCGCTTCCGCGCGCGCGGCCGCGACATCTTTCGCCTGCCGGTACGCCTCGCCGAGAACGGCGTGCGCTTCCGCCGTCTCTGTGCTCCACAGCGCGATCTTCAGCGCGCCGATCGCCTCCTGCACGCGGCCGTTGCGCAGGTAGATGCGTCCGAGCAGCACATGCGCCTCGGCGCGGTACGGCGACAGATACGTCGCGCGGTTCAGCTCGACGATCGCCTCGCGATCCTGCTCGTCCTGATAGAGCCGCCGGCCGCGATCGAGGTAGAAGGTGGCGAGCTCCTCCTGATCGCGCTGCTCGGAGCTGGCGAGGCGCGCCTCGATCCCCGCGTGCGGCAGCTCGACCTCGTTCTTCACGCGCTCGAGCCCTTTCGGCACGGCGTCGCCGCCGCGTTTGCCCGGCTCGTACTCCGACGACAACCGCCTCGCGAGATCGCGCTCGCGCGTCGATCCGGCCGCGTCGCCGCCGGCGGCCAGCGCGGTGCCGAGGACGAAATGCGCGTCGGCGTCGGCCGGATTGCGCCGCACGGCTTCGCGGAGCCAGTAGATGGCGGCCTGCGTATCGCGATCCTGCCAATCGGCGTAGCCGAGGTTGAACACGTAATCAGGATCGCCGGCGTCGGCCTCCACGGCCTTGTTGAAATAGTAGGCGGCCGTCCCCTGGCCCGCCTGCGGCAACGCGCCGCGGCGCAGCTGCACGATCCCGAGGTTGTTCAACACGGTCGCGGTCGGCGCCGCGTCGAGCAGCGCCTTGAACGTCGCGAACGCATCGTCGTACTTCTTGAGCTGCAGCTGCGAGAGGCCGGCGCGGAACCGCGCCTCGCGCGCGACGGGCGATTCCTCCGGCACGCGCAGCACCGCGGCGAGCGCGTGCTCGTGATCGCCCTGATCCGCATAGACGTCCCACAGCGCGAGACGCGCGGGATCGAACGACGGCTCGCCCGAGAGCGCCGTCGTCAGGTACTTGATCGCCGTCGCCGGCGTTTCCGCCAGCAGGCCCTTGATGTAGTCCTCGAACACGTCGAGCGGCGGGTGGCGGCTCTCGATCTCCTCCGACGTCTTCGGCGACGGCGGCGCGATCTTCCGCGCGATCCGCTCGAAGATCTTGAAGAGCTCCGACGGCTCGCCGCGATCGGTGACGTCGGCGGCAAGGCGGCCCGTGTCGAGCGCGATACTGCGCGCGCGGATCACGATCGACTCGCCGTCGAGCTGCAGCGACCCAACGACGACCTGCGCGGCGCCGACGAGCTGTCCGATCCGAATCACCGTCGCGTCGGTGAGCGTCGCGGCCGGCGGCACCTGCAGCTTCTCGAACGCCTGATGCCGCTCGCCGCGCGTGATCGCGCTCGCGCCGAGCATGTTGAGATCGTCGGCGAGCACGACGGCTGCGCCCTCGGTGAGCCAGAAGATCCGCGCATCGCGCGCGACGTTCTCGAAGGGGACGACGAGAATCCGGGGGAGCGGCTCGCCGAACGACGCACGCGGTGACAGGAATGCAAAGGAGGCAAAGAGCGCGAAGGCGCAGAGACGACGCGAAGCGCGTTCGCTCCCGCTCACGCCGCCTCCGTCCGCTCGACGGGCTGGCCGTTCGCGATGGCGACTTTCATCACGCAGCTCGGCTCGCCGGTGCCGCGGCAGGCGACGACCTCGGTCGTCGCGTCGATGTCGAACATCGTCATCAGGCGCGTGAACGCGGCCGCGTAGAAGCCGCACAGCGGGTGATTCACCGGCTCGCGGACCGAGCAGAAGACCGACGCCCGGACGTCGATGCTCGCCGTGCGGCGGCGCAGCCGCGCGATCGCGCGGCTGCCGGTGTAGGTGTCGTGGACGAGATGCCGCGCGAGCCGCAGCAGGAGCCGGCTGCGCAGCCACACCGGCGCCGCCTTGATCATCGTCCGCTGCAGCGCCGGCATCGACTGCACGGTCCACTCGGCCGCGTACTCGCCGGCACGCGTCGTGATCATGCGATACGCATCGCCCTCCTGCCGCAGAAAGCTGAGCACGGCGAAAAGCGGCGCGAGGCCGATCGTCCCCTCGCGCAAGCCTTCGGAGTTCAGCCAGTTCTCGTAGAATCCGAGGCGCGTCGGCAGGATGTCGGCAATCCCCTGGTGCAGGCTGGCAACGAGCACGCGTCCAATGCCGGCTTCTCGCATGTCAGGGTAAGATTTCGATGTGCGGAGCGCAGCCATTCTCGTGGGTGGTAAGGCGGCGCGCTTCGACGGGCGCGACAAGAGCGCGCTGGTCGTCGAGGGCCGCTCGATTCTCGAACGTCAGGTGACGGAAATTTCGACCGTAGTCGAGGACATCATGATCGTCGGCGCCGCCGCCGTTGCCGCGCCAGACCCGCACGCCCGGCAAGGTGTAGCGCCGCAGCTGCGAAGGCTGCCGGACATCGTGCCCGGGTGTGGACCGCTCGGCGGCCTGCACGCCGCGCTCGCCGCGGCGCACGGCGATCCGGTCTTCGTCGTCGCGTGCGACATGCCGTACGTGAACGCCGCGTTCGTCGACTATCTGTTCTCGCTGGCGGGCGAGGGTGCGATCGTCGTGCCGCAGACCGATCGCGGCTATCATCCGCTCTGTGCCGTCTATGCGCGCGCGTGTCTCGAGGCGGTCGCCGCGCGAATCGCCGAGCGGCGCCTCGCGCTGCGCGCGCTCATCGACGACGTACCGGCGCGCGTGGTCGCCTGCGCGGAGATCGCGCGGTTCGGGACGCCGTCGCAGCTGCTCGCCAACGTGAACACGCCGGGCGAGTACGCGGACCTCGAGGCGATCCAAGGTCACAAACTGTAATCGTATCACGTGCTTACCGGCAGACCTGAACGCCGGCACGACGACAGTCTCCGTCCATGATCCTGAACGTGCAGCGCGGCATCCATGAGGCGATCGACGGCGCCATCCGGCAGCGCTTCGGCGTGGCCGAGGTGCCGGCGTTCGCCGTCGAAGTGCCGCCGACTCGCGCGTTGGGCGACCTGGCGGTGCCGGTCGCGTTTCAGCTCGCGCGCGCGCTGCGGAAGCCGCCGCGGGCGATCGCGCAGGAACTGGCGGGCGCCGTCGGCGCGATTCCAGGCGTCGCGCGCATCGTCGCCGCGCCGAACGGCTATCTGAACCTCTACCTCGACCGCCCGTCGTTTCTGACGGCGCGGCTGCGCGGCGAGATCGCGCCCGATCGCGGTGTCCAGGACAAGACGATCGTCGAGCACACGGCGATCAATCCGAACAAGGCGGCGCACATCGGCCACCTGCGCAACGCCGCGCTCGGCGACACGCTCGTGCGCGCGCTGCAGTTCCGCGGCACGCCGGTCGAAGTGCAGAACTACATCGACGACACCGGCGTGCAGGTCGCCGACGTGATCGTCGGCTTCCGCGAGCTCGAGCGCAAGTCGATCGACGAAGTGCGGCAGCTCGCCGCGTCGCCGCGGTTCGACTACTACTGCTGGGACTTGTATGCCCGCGTTACGGAGTGGTACGAGGGCGATCGCGCGCGGCTCGCCGTCCGCGCCGCGGCGCTGCACGATCTCGAGCAGGGCGGCAACGGGACTGCCGAGATGGGCGCGGCCATCGTCGACGCGATCGTCCGCACGCACTTGCGGACGATGGCCCGGCTGAACATCGCGTACGATCTGCTCACCTACGAAGGCGACATCGTCCGCCTGAAGTTCTGGGCGCACACCTTCGAGATCCTGAAGGCGCAGGGCGCCGTGTTCCTGCAGACCGAAGGAAAGCTCGCCGGCTGCTGGGTGATGCGGATCGACGAGGGCGCCGCGGCCGACGACGAGGCGGCCGGAGACGAGGAATCGCGCGAGAAAGTGATCGTCCGCTCGAACGGCGTCGTCACCTACGTCGGGAAGGACATCGCGAACCAGTTCTGGAAATTCGGGCTGCTCGGCCGCGACTTCCGCTATCGCCGGTTCGCCACGCAGGGCGGCGGGCGCACACTGTGGGCGACGACCTCGGGCGAGAGCGATCCGAACGCGCCGCCGTTCGGCCGCGCGCGCCGGATCTTCAACGTGATCGACTCGCGGCAGATGTATTTGCAGGCGCTGCTGGTGCAGGCGCTGAAGACGCTCGGCCATCCCGAGGAAGCGGAGCGGTCGATTCATTTCTCGTACGAGATGGTGACGCTGTCGCACGCGACGGCCCGCGAGCTCGGGCACCGCATCGATCCGGACAGCGACGATGCGAAGAAGCCGTTCGTCGAGGTGTCGGGGCGGAAGGGGCTGGGCGTGAAGATCGACGATCTGCTCGATCTGCTCACGACGAAGGCGACCGAGGAAGTGGCCAGGCGCAACCCGGACTTCACGCCGGACGACTGCCGGCGCGTCGGCGCGCAGATTGCGGTCGCCGCGATCCGCTACTTCATGCTCAAGTACTCGCGCGGCAAGCTGATCGTGTTCGACATCGAGGAGGCGCTCAGCTTCGAGGGCGAGACGGGCCCGTACCTGCAGTACGCGGTGGTGCGCGCCGGCAACATCCTCAACAAGCTGCGCGAGCGCGAAGGCGTTTCCGAGGCGGACGTCGTCGCGTCACTGGAGAAAGCGGCCCCTGACGAACTGCTCGAGGACGGCGACGATGCCGCGCACAACCTCTGGGCGGTGGTTTTCGAGGCGTCGCGGCTCGACGAAGTCGTGGAGCAGGTCGTCCGATCGCTCGAATTCTCGGCGCTGGCGAAATACACGTTCGGGCTGGCGCAGACCTTCAACGCGTTCTACCATCGCTATCCGATCCTGAACGAGGAGCGCGGCGATCGGAAGCGCTGGCGCGCGGCCGGCGTGGCATATGTGCGGGCGCAGCTCACGCGCGCCCTGGACCTCATGGGCATCGACGTGCCCGCTCGAATGTAGCGCGCGGACCACTTATGGCTGTCATCGGTATCTCACCCTGCCGCAAGCTCGAAGACTACCGGCAGTCGGTGCTGCACGTCGGCGGGGAGCCGCGCGTTCTCGATCTCGGGGCGCCGGCCGATCGCGCCCTCGAGGGGCTGGACGGTCTGCTGCTGACGGGCGGCGACGACGTCGCGCCCGAGCGGTACGGCGAGGCTCGGCACCCGTCGGTCGTCGAGGCGGAGCACCCTGGCAATCTGCCGCGGCATCCAGGTGCTGAACGTCGCCTGCGGCGGCACGCTCGTGCAGGACATCCCGACGCAGGTCGCCGGCGCGCTGGCGCACAGCCTGGCGTGCCCGCCGAACCAGTCGTACACGCTGGCGCACGAGGTGTGGCTCGAGAAGGATTCGCTGCTCTCGCGCCTGATGCGCGAGCGGCTCGCCGACGCCGACGCGTGCGAGGTGAACAGCCGCCACCATCAGGCGGTGAAGGCCGTCGCCCCCGGCTTCGTTGTCTGCGCGACGGCGCCGGACGGCGTGATCGAAGCCATCGAGGATCCCGCGCAGCCGTTCTGCCTCGGCGTCCAGTGGCACCCGGAGAATTTCTTCCGCACCGGCGAGTTCCGGCCGCTGTTCGAAGGATTCGTCGACGCCGCGGGCCTGGACCGGCGCTAAGCGCTGCGACGCGATTTCCTTCTCGCTGTCACCCTGGAACGCGTCTTCTTCGGTCACGCTGCATCGCGCCACGACGAGGAGCCGCAGAACGCGCAGAGCATTCGCGGTTGAAGCAAACCCAGATTCGGCGTAACGACGAAGACGCCAATACAGCGTGACGCGAGCGAAGAAGCTCTGTGTGCTCTGTGCTCTCTGCGGTTGCTTCCTTTCGCGGATGCAGCGTGACAGAAAAATCGTCCATTCAGCGCGCTCTGACGCGATATCGCACTTCAGCGCGACAGCTCACCGCGCGAACACGACGACCGTCTCCACGTGCGGCGTGTTCGGGAACAGATCGAACGCATCGACGCGCGAGATCGCGTATCCGGCGTCGACGATGCGGCGGGCGTCGCGCGCGAGCGTGGCGACGTCGCATGACACGTAGACGATCGTCGCGGCGCGAATGCCGAGGACCGCGTCGAGCGCCTCGCGCGACATCCCGGTCCGCGGCGGATCGACGATGACTGTCTCTATCTCGACGCGGCTGCCGACTGCCGACCGTTCGACAGGCTCACGGTCGCCCTGAGCCTTGTCAAAGGGCGACTGACCCAGGCGACTGAATGATTCGACGGCGCCTTTGATGACCGTCACGCGGCCCGCCAGCCCTGCGGTGTTCGCGCGAAGGTCGTCCGCGGCAAACAGGTCGCCTTCGACCGCCCACACCGTCGCGTCGCGCACGGTCGCCGCCGCGACGGCAAACAGGCCGGCGCCGGCGTAGAGGTCCGCGACGGCCGCGCCCGCCGGCACGCGCTCGACGACGTGCGACACCAGGTCGGCGAGCAGGTAGCGGTTCCCCTGAAAGAACGCCTGCACGTGGCGGCG
>QHWK01000230.1 GCA_003223775.1 Acidobacteriota bacterium | reverse complement strand
CGGGCGGCGTTCTCTCCAGATAGCGCAGGCGTCCTACGGTTGGCACGAGCCCATTGTGAACGTACCGCCCGCGCGCGTCGAGTCGGAGAAGCCGGCCGATGCCGTGCCGGCGACGACCGTGCGCGCCGTGGTCGCAGATCCGCGGAGCCCCATCAGCACCGTGCCGGCCGCAACCGGGCCGCGCGTCTGGACGGCGTTCAGCTTCGCCGCGTCGACTTTCACCGTGACCGATCGCCTGGTGAGATCGAACGCGCCGGAATCGGCCGCGCCTTTGATCGTATAGACGATCGACCCGTCGCTCTGCCGCGCCGCGGTGCCCCACGAGAATGTCCGCGCGCCGCCCGCGTCGGTATCCGCCTCGACGAACCATTGATCCGCGCGATCGACGAGGCCCGGCTTCGTCGGGTTCGTCGCGAAATTCATCCGCCACAGCGCATCAGGCGGCACGGTGTTGAGACCCGACGCCGTCATCGTCGCCGTGATCCAGGTCGCGCCGTTCACGATCTGGCAGCCATAGCCGATCGTCAGGATGTCGGCCGGCGAATCCTGATCGGGCATCACCGGCGGCGGGCTGACGGCGCGCGCGTCGTGGCGGAAGTCGAAGACCTGCGGCGCCGCGGTGGCGATCGGCGCCGCCGGGTTCGCGCCTTTGATTCGCAGCGACTTGCCGGTGTTCAGGTTGTAGCCGCCAATCTGATGCGCGACGTACGCATGGCCGGAGAAGTCCGCCGAGTCGTCGGCCCACGAGACAAACGCCATGCCCTGCGGATCGATGGCCACCTGGAAGAAGTCCGCGAGGTTGCGATTCGGGCTCGTGCCGGTCGTGAACCCTGCGAGGCTGATGTTCGAGCCGTGGATCACGTGATCGCTCGCGACGCTCTGAAAGATCGTCGGCGTGGCCGCCGTCGCGTTGAGCGTCTGCGCGAAGTACGCCTTCCAGTTCGCGCGATCGGTGTTGCCGCCGGCGCCGTCCTCGCTGTCGGCCGCGGTGGCGCCGTACCAGACGATCGCGAGGCTGCCGGGGCGATCGCCCGTCTCGATCCAGGGGAAGAGCGCGACGCCGCCCGGCCCCATGTCGCTGACGCGGACCGGAAGCGCCCACGTGCTGCCGTGATCGAAGGAGTGCGCGACGTAGATTGCGTCGCCGCCGTCCGAGTACGCGACGTAGACGGTGCCGTCGCTCGCCACTTTGCAGACCGGGAACAGGTTCGCGATCGGCTTCTGGCCGCGCGCGGCGACGACGGTGTTGAACACGGCCGGCGTCACCGCGAGGCTCGCCGGCTGCCCGACGGCGACGCGCACTTCCTTCGCGCCGTCAGTACCGTCGCCCTGATGGCAGAAGTAGACCGTGCCGTCGCGCTGATCGACGTCGATGTTGCCGGTCGTGTTGCCGCCGATCGCGGCGACGACGGCCGGTCCGTAGGTCAGCCCGCCGTCGTCGGATCGATTGAGGTAGTACTTCGAGGTCGCCTGCAGGCCGGTGAAATCGCGGTAGCCGAGATACACGGTGTGGTCGCCGAGGAATTCCATCCACTGGCGATCGTCGACCTGCACGGTCGTGTTCCCCGCCGGGTTGTTCGTCATCGTCTCGCCGCGATCGGAGGAGCGCTGCACCGAAACGTTCGCCGCGACCAGGCTCGACGTCGCGAGCAGCGGCGGCATCGCCGAGGGGACTGCCGGCCTGAAGCCGACGGCGAGATCCATGTCGCCGCCGCCGTCGCCGCCGAGGTCGCTCTCGTTGTTCGGCGCGAGCGCGTCGGGCTGCCCTTTGTACGCCGGGTTGCTCAGCGTCCCGTCCGCGCGCCAGACGGGCGTCGCGGCGGTGAGGAACGGATCGTAGGTGGCGCTCGACGGGTTCAGATCGAACCGCCAGAGATCGTTGCCGCCGGTCAGGCCGCGGATCGCGCCGACATAGGCGTTCCCCTGATAGTCGACGCGGACGCTCGGCTCGACGTCCTGCCCCGCACCGAACGCGTAGAGCGCGCGGCTGCGGCTGAACGCGAGGCCGCTCTTGGCGCCGCTCACGATCGAGGCGGTCCTCGTGTTCGCCGTCGTCGCCGGAATCGCCTCGAGCGACACGGCGCCGTGATACGGATCGACGCTCACGACGCCGAAGTAGACGACGTGGATCGTGTAGGTGTCGTTGACGCCGGCGGTGACGATCGCGTTGACGTCGAACGTGCTCTCCTCGGCGGTGCTCGGCGCGCCGCCGTTGGCGGGCGTGAGCACCGGACCGTCGAGCGATCCCTGATGGACGTACACGTCGTAGTCGTTCAGCTGATTCGTCCAGCTGGCCTTCACGCGCACGCGCTTGCCGCGGTAGTCGGCGGGCGCGAGCGTGAGCGTGAAGATGTCGCAGTTGGTGCCCTCGACGCAGGTGGCCTCGCCGTCGGGCGACGCGGCCACGGCGCCGAAGCCGTCCCAGGCCGCGGACGGGTTGGCGGCGCTGATGGTCGCGCTGGACGGCGCCGCCGCGGCGAGCAAACGCGATAATCCGAACGCGAGCACCGCCGCCGCCAGGAGGCGCAGGACGGCCCGACCGCTGAGTACGCGCTGCATACAGCTCCTCCCGCGAGTGCATGCGGCCGGTTCGGTCCGCGCCGGTGGCTCAGCCGATCGCACGCGCCGTTTTCCACGCATTTGCCTGCGGGTTGCAAGCGCATGCGTATTCGACGCGCGATGAGGAGCAATTTGGATGCTTAAAGACCCGTCATGGCTGAGGGCTGATGGCTGATGGCAATGGCAGATGGGCTGATTGCGTGAAGGCTATGCTGCCATCAGCCCTCAGCCATCAGCCCTCAGCCATGACGGGTCATTTCTTCGCAATGGCGGCGAGGACGCGGTTCTGGTCGTACTGCGATCGCAGCCGCTCGGCCGAGGCGACGTAGGCCGCCCGGCTGCCGGCGTCGATCGGCATCCGCCGGACCGCCGCGAGCAGCGTCTCCGCGCGATCGTAGTCGGAGCGCATGGCGTCGACGGCCGCGAAGAACGCCTCGCGCGTCGCCGCCTCGAGGCCGAACTTCTCGATGAAGGCGGTCAGCACCAGGCGGCGGTCGTAATCCGACTGCATCTTCGCGGCAGAGGCGAGGACGCCCTTCTTCGTGTCGGCCGAGATCCCGCCGCGGTCGATGATCTGCGCGAGGACGATGCGCTTGTCGTAGCTCGACGTCATGTGCGCGACGGCCTGGAACGCCGCATCGCCGTCGAGACCAGCGCCGCTCTTCGTCAGCGCGTTGAGCGCCTCACGCTGGTCGTAGTCGGACTTCATCGTCGCCATCGCCTGCACGTAGGCGAGCGCCGAGCGCTTGTCGAGCGCCACGTGCGACGCGACGTGCGCGAGCACGCTGCGGCGATCGTAATCCGACGTCATGCGCTCGCCCACGCGCTGCAGGATCGGCGCCGCGCCGGCGGCGTCCGGATGCGCGGCGTCGACGAGGCCGACCAGATACAGCCGCCGCGCGTAATCGCTCTCGAGCAGATCGATCTCCTGGAGCACGCCCGCGCTCCCCTTCTTCGCGTAGATCGATTTGACGCGAGACTCGGCGCCAAGCCCCGATCGGCGAACGAGGTGCGGCAACATGGCCGCGAGGAACCGACGGCCTTCGTCGCTCCATCCGCGACTGACGCCGCCGACGAAGTACTCGCGGGTGATCGTGCCGCCTGACGATTTCACTTCGACCGTGTGGGGGACGATGGCCGTCCAGTCACGAATCGTGATCGATCCGCCGTCGGAGAGCGACTGCACGTCGGTGAGATCGTCGGTGAAGGCGATCGTGCCGTGCAGCGTGACGTCCACGCGCATGCCGTTGTCGCTCCACTGCATCCGCCACTGGCCGTTCGACGACATCGAGAAATCGGCCGGCGGCGCCGGAGGCGCAGGCGGTGCCGGCGGCGTCGGTGGTACTGGAGGCACCGGCGGCGTCGGCGGTGTCGGAGGCACCGGCGGTGTCTGCGGCGCGTACCACGGCGGCGGCGGAGGTGGCGGCGGCGGAGGTGGCGGCGGCGGCGGCGGTGGCGGCGGCGGTGGAGGTGGAGGTGGCGGCGGCGGTGGAGGTGGCGGCGGCGGTGGAGGTGGCGGCGGCGGTGGAGGTGGCGGCGGCATCAGGTACTGCGCATCGCCGAGCTGCACGTCCACTCGCGCGACGCCGCCGGCGACGGCCGCCGCCACGCCGCCAATCGGCTTCGCCGCACCCGGCGCGCCGTGCCGATCCGCGCGCAGGACAACCGCCGACGATGCCGCGTTGGCGTGCCCGCGCGCGATGATCCGCGGCATGTGCTCGACGCTGCCGGCCGCGGCCGTGAACAGCGCGGTCAGCGCCAGCGTCGCCGCCCAGCTCGCCGACCGCGGCTCGTCGCTCATCGGCATCCGCAGGATGCGGCGCACGCGATCGAGCAGCGATCCGCCGGTCGCCGCCATCGCCATCGTCGCCGTGAGCATGCGATGCGATTCGAGCTCGGCGAGCGCTTCGGCGTAGCCGACTGGATCGCCGCATAGCGCGACGGCGACGTCGTCGCAGCAGTGCTCGCGCTCCTCGCGAATGCGGTTCGAGAGCCACCACACCACA
Source organism: Acidobacteriota bacterium (assembly GCA_003223775.1). Lineage (GTDB taxonomy): Bacteria > Acidobacteriota > Vicinamibacteria > Vicinamibacterales > CAVVIG01 > QHWK01. The sequence continues at coordinate 4,016 of QHWK01000230.1, read as the reverse complement.
GGATGGTAGAAGAGCAGCGTCTCGACGATCGTCTGCAACACGTTGACGGCGTAGTCGTGCCGGCGAATGTGCGCCAGCTCGTGCGCGAGAATCGCTTCGACCTGCGCCGGCGACAGCGACGCGAGCGCCGCGACCGGCAGCAGAATCGCGGGCCGCAGCCATCCGACCACGGTCGGCACGTCGACGAGCGTCGTTTCGACGACGTGCGCGGCGGCCGGAAGGCGCAGCCGATACGCGAGGCGGCGGCACGCCAACTGCCAGCGGGAGGATGAGCTCGCGAGCGCCGTCCGGTGCAGCCGCCGCACGTGCCACCATCCGCCGGCCATACGGGCCAGCAGGAGGACGACGCCGAGCAGCCACGCGATCGCGATCGCGGGCAGCAGCCGTTCGAGCTGCGCACCGGCCGACTGCAGATCGATCCACGGCGCGAGCGGCGCGGCCGCGCCGGCGGCGACCGCCGACTTCGCGATCGAATCGGCGACGGCGTCTCCACGCACATGCGGGGCCGCCGCGTCGAACGCGCCGTTGGCCGCGCGGAGATCGGCGCGAGGCGCGTCGAGCAGCAGGCGAATAGTCAGCGCGGGCGCCGCGAGCATCAGCGCGAGCCCGGCGCAGGCGACGGCGTAGCGCGCGCCGGCGGAGCGGCGCCGCAGCATGCGCAGGATCGTCGCCGCGGCGGCGGCGATGGCCGCGCCCTGCCAGACGAAATGAATCAACGCCCAGCCGGTGGTCTCGAGCAGCGGCGTCATCCTGCGCCTCCCGTCTTCGCCGCAATCAGCTTGCGGATCTCGTCGAGCTCCTCGGGTGTCGTCCTGTTCGAAGCGAGCGCCTGCAGCACGAGCTTCGCCGCCGATCCGTCGAAGAGGCGATCCAGAAGGTCGGTGACGAGCTGGCGCTCGGTCTGATCCTGGGTGAACGCCGCCTCATACACGTGCGTGCGCGACGACTCGTCGCGGCGCACGAGCCGCTTCTCCGTCATGATCTGCAGCAGCTTGAGGACGGTCGTGTAGCCGGTGTCGCGCCCGAGGTCGACGGCGACTTCACGCACGGTGCTCGGCCCGCGAGCCCATAGCACGCGGAGGATCCCCAGCTCGGCGTCGGTCGGCTTGCGGCGCAGGCCCTTCATGCCGCCGATTATCTACGACAGCCTTCGTAGATGTCAATACGAATGTTTTCGTAGATGGCCGCGCGCGAGCACCGCCGCCAGCGTCATGCTCCCGGTCACGTTCTCCGTCGTGCGGAACATGTCGGGGATCGCGTCAACGGCGAGCAGGATTCCGATCCCGTCGATCGGCAGGTTGACGGCCGCCAGCACCGGCACCATGGCGATGATGCTGCCGCCGGGAATGCCGGGAACGGTGAACGACGCCAGCGCCGACGTGACGACGATCGACGCCATCTGCGGAAGCGCGACCGGCACGGCGTAGAGCCGCGCGAGAAACAGCGCGCCCACCGGAATCGCCACCGCTCCACCGACGCGGAAGACCGACGCCGCGAGCGGCAGGATGAAGCTGGAGACGATCTCGGGCAGGTGCGCGCGCTCGCTGCTCTCCACCATCGCCGGGAGCGCCGCAAGCGACGACCGCGACGCGAAGGCCACGGCCTGCGAGGGCGCACAGTACGCGATGAACTCGCGCAACCGCATGCCGCCGACGACGACGCCGAGCGGATAGAGGATCGCGGCGCCGACGGCAATCGTCAGCGCGACGACGACGATGACGTAGGCGACAACGGCGCCCGCCGCGGCGAGCCCGAGCCGCGAGGCGAGCGGCACCGCGAGCGCGAACACGCCGATCGGCGCGAGCTCGAGAATCCAGGCGACGAGCCGCTGCATCGCGTCGGCGACGCCCTGCACGGCGCGCAGCGCCGCCTCGCGCCGCTCCGGCGCCGCCCGCGCCAGCGCGAAGCCGAAGAGCACCGAGAAGAGAATCACGGGCAGCATCGCGCCGTCCGCCGCCGCCTTCACGACGTTCGGCGGCACGAGATCGACGAACCACTGCGCGATCGTCGGCGCGGCGGAGGCGGACGCGTCGGCGGCCGGAAGCGCCGGGCGCAGCGCCATCGCCGCCGCGCGATCGATCGGGATCGCCGCCAGCGCGGGCGCCGCGATGGCGACGGTGATCGCGGCGACGGCGGCAACCAGCGCGACGGCGAACAGCGCAGCGCGCGCGCCGATGCGCGCGAGCGCGCCCGAAGCGGCGAGCGATCCGACGCTCGCGACGAGCATCGACGCCACCAGCGGCAGCACCGTCATCCGAATGAGGTTGATGAAGATCGTGCCGACCGGCGCGAACACGGCGACGACGGCGCCGCCGCCCGGCACGCGGCCCGATGCGATCGCCAGGCCGACGAGGAACCCGGCGACGAGACCGACCAGGACGCGCGCCGTCAGCGACACGCGGCCAAGACTAACAGGGTTCTGCGCTCACGGCTCTCGCAGAGCCGCGAGCGGGTCGATGCGTGCCGCGCGCGACGAGGGGACGGCGACGGCCGCCGCCGCGACGAGCGCCAGGAGCGCCGAGACCGCGGCGAACACGAGCGGATCGCCGGCCGTGACGCCGAACAGCAGCGACGTCATCGACCGCGTGAGCACGAGCGCGCCGCCGACGCCGAGCCCGATTCCGATCGCCGTCAGCGCGCCGGCCTGGCGGAACATGAGCGCCAGCACCTGAGCGTGTGTCGCGCCAAGCGCCATCCGCACGCCGATCTCGCGTGTGCGCTGCGCCACCACATACGCCATCACGCCGTAGAGACCTGCCGCGGTCAACACGAGCGCCACGGCCGCGAGCGACGACACGAGCAGGAAATTCAGCCGGCGCGGCGCCACCGATTCGTCGATGAGATCGGTCATCGCGCGCACCATCCCAATCGGCAGCTGCGCGTCGAGATTCGCGACGGCGCCGCGGATCGCGGCCGTCATCGCCGCCGCGTCGGCGTCGGTTCGAACGACGAGCGTCATCGCGCGCTCGAACCCGGCGCCGAGGTCGGTGAACCGCTGATGCTGCGGAACGTATGCCGCCGGATCGGCGTCGGCGTCCAGCCCTTCGTGGCGCGTGTCGCCGACGATGCCGACGATCTCACGCCAGCGTCCCGGCGCGCCGATGCTGATGCGCTGACCGATCGGATCCTCGCCGGGCCAGTACCGTCGCACCGCGGCCTGGTTGATCACGACCACTTCCGTCGAGGCCGCCTCATCGCGATCGGTGAAGCCGCGTCCGCGCACGATCGGAATGCCCATCGTCGAAAAATAGCCGGACGAGACGAGCCGCGGATGTACGCGTACCGGCACCGGCGAATCGACGGTGCGGCGCTCGATTTGGAAGTTGAGGCGCGAGTCGGCGCCGGCGAACGGCAGCGACGTCGTGGCGTCGACGCGCTCGACGCCCGGCGCCGCCCGAAGGCGCTCGAAGAGCGCGTCGAAGAAGGCGACCGTGCGCGTGTGGTCCGCGTAGCGCGATGAGGGCAGCCTCACCTCCGCCGTCACGATCCGCATGGGCTGAAAGCCGGGCGACACGCTCATCAGATTGCGGAAGCTGACGATGAGCAGCGCTGCGCCTGCCAGCAGCACGAGCGAGAGCGCGAGCTCGGCGACGATCAGCATGGATCGCAGACGCCTCGCCCGGGCGCTGCCCGTTCCGCCGCGTGCCTCCTCGGTGAGCGACGCCCCGAGCCGTTGGTCGGTCGCGGCCAGTGCCGGAACGACGCCGAACGTCAACCCCGTGATCATCGACAGCGCAACGGCGGCGGCGAACGCCCGTCCATCGAGCCCGATGCCGGCGAGGCCCGGAAGGCCGGCGAATTGCGACGGCGCGATCGCGCGAAATGCGGCGAGAGACCACGCGGCGAGCAGCAGGCCGGCGGCGCCGCCCGCCAGCGCGATCACAACGCTCTCGGTCAGCATCTGCTGCACGAGACGGCCGCGCGTCGCGCCGACGGCTCTGCGCATGGAGAGCTCCCGCTGCCGTCCGGCGGCGCGCGCGAGGAGCAGCGTGGCGACGTTCGCGCACGCAATGAGC
>QHWK01000229.1 GCA_003223775.1 Acidobacteriota bacterium | reverse complement strand
GATCGTCGCGCGCGATCTCGGCCAGCCGATCGAGTACTTCTGGATGCCGCAGCGCCGCGGCTTCATCCGCAGCACGCTGAACGCCGACCAGTGCGATCTCGTGATGGGCGTGCCGGCGTCGAGCGAGGCGCTGCAGCCGACGCGCCCGTACTACCGCTCGACCTACGTGTTCGTCTCCCGCCGCGATCGCGCGCTGCGGGTCACGTCGTTCGACGATCCGCGGCTGCGGACGCTCGCGATCGGCGTCCAGATGACGGGCGACGACTACGCGAACCCGCCGGCGGCGCAGGCCCTCGCGTCGCGCCGGATCGTGTCGAACGTCCATGGCTTCACGGTGTACGGCGACTACTCCCGTCCGAACCCGGCGCGCAGCCTGATCGACGCGGTCGCGAGCGGCGACGTCGACGTCGCGATCGCGTGGGGACCGCTGGCGGGCTACTTCGCCTCGCGCGAGCCGGTGGCGCTCGAGATCGCGCCGGTGTCGCCGGACGCCGACGGCCGGTTCGTGCGCTTCGTCTTCGACATCGCGATGGGCGTGCGGCGCGGCGACGCGGCGCTGGCGGCGGCGGTGGACCGCGTGATCGCGCGGCGGCGCGGCGCGATCCGCCGCGTGCTGCGGGCGTACGGCGTCCCGCTCGTGGAGCGCGCCTCATGAATGCTCGGCGGCTCGGCCGGATTGCCGCCGCTGCGATCGCGTGCGCGTGCGCCGGCGCGGCCTGCGATCTCACGCGCGGGACGGCTGCGCCCAACGCCGCGCCGCCGCCGATGGTGACCAACGTCGGCCCGATTCCCGGTCCCCGCGCCGATCGGCCGCCGCGGCCGAACCCGTATCGCAACGACAAGGTCGCGATCGGGCAGGGACGCCAGCTGTTCACCCGCATGAACTGCGCCGGCTGCCACGGCGATCACGGCGGCGGCGGCATGGGGCCGAGCCTGCGCGACGTCGACTGGTTGTTCGGCGCCGCCGACGCGCAGGTGTTCAGCAGCATCGCCGAAGGACGCGGCCACGGCATGCCCTCCTGGGGTGCGAAGATGAACGACGACGACATCTGGAAGCTGGTCGCGTACATCAAGTCGTTCCGCACGCGCGACGAGGTGCAGCCTCCGAGCTAGGGACTGGGGACTGGGGATTGGGGATTGGGGCAGAAAGGGAGCGGCTACTGACATGCGTGCACATCTCTCACTCGTCTTCGTCGCGTGCGCGGCGATGCTCGCGGCGCACGCCGGCGCACGCGCCGACGACGCGAGCACCGTCACCGTGATGACATTCAACATCCAGCACGGCATCGACGGATCGAACAAATACAACCTGCAGCGCGCGATTGACACGATCGCGAAGGTGCAGCCGGATCTCGTCGGCCTGCAGGAGGTGACGCGCAATCACCCGTACTACAACTGCGACGATCAGCCGGCGAAGATCGCCGAGGGGCTGAAAGCGGGGAAACCGAAGGGCTCGCGTTCCTCTCGCCGGCGCCTCTCGGATCCGGCTCGATGACGCCGCTGCCCGTGAGCCGCATCGCGCTGACCGTGAACCCGTCGGCGCTCGGCGGCCTGCCGGCCACCGTCACGCATCTCGCGTCGGGCAAGACGAACGGTCCCGCGCGCGGCAAGGAAGTCGAAGCGCTCGTGAAGGCGACCGAAAAGCTCGGCCCGTCGCAGATCGTCCTCGGCGATTTCAATCTGAAGCCGGAGGAGCCGGAGCTGCAGCCGATGTTCACGTTATTTCACGACGTGTGGGCGGCGGCAAAGCAGGCCGGCGCGGCATCCGGTCCGGACGGCACGCACAAGAACACGCGCCTCGACTTCCTCTTCATGAAGGGAAATGATGTGGAGATCGTGCGGGCGGAAAACGTCGAAACGTCGAGCTGGTTCGGCGCGTCGGCGTCAGATCACCGGCCGCTCGTCGGCACGTTCCGATTATCTCGTGCGGTAAAATAGCTGCGTGGCAACCTGCCCGAAATGCTTCGGGGCGCTCACTGAGCACCATCGGTGCCCGAAGGGACCGCTCAGCCGCATCACCGATGCGCTGTTCACCGTCACCGTCGGCGCCGTCATCGGGATCGTGCTGACCTACTCGAGCGTCGAGCGGCCCGTGCCGGCGCTCCTGCTGGCGGCGGCGGCGCTCGGCGCCGTGCTCGCGTCAGCGGTTCGACAAGCGGTCAGCGGACGCCCGTAGCCGCGCCGCTCAGGCGCAGTAGCGCCGCACGACATCCAGCAGCGCATCACAATCGATTGGCTTCGGCACCATCGCGACAGCGCCGAGCGCTTCCGCGCGCTGCTGCAGATCGACCGCCCCCGACATCACGGCGACCGGCACGTTTGCGACGATCGGATCGCCGAGCTGCGCGCGGCGGAATTCGTGCCCGCTCAAGCGCGGCATCTTGAGGTCGAGCAGAACGAGGCAGGGCACGTCGGGCGCGCGATGGCGCACGGCGCGCAGCAGGTGCAGCGCCTCGAGGCCGTCTTCGGCCGCCACCGGATGAAAGCCTTCGAGCGACAGCAGCGTCGAGAGCATGTCCCGCACGTCGGGATCGTCCTCGACGATCAGCACGTTGCCGGGAGTCGCCACCATCCGCTCGGCCGCAATCAAGTCTTGTACCGCCTCTTCCGTTCGTGAAATCGTTGGCAACCGGGCCAGCGCCGGCGTAGAAGTGTCGGGTTTCGACGCGATGCCTGTTGAGCCTACATCAGGTGGCAGCAAAAAGACTGCAAAGGGAGCAAGGCCGTAAAGCGAAGACGCGACGACGGTTCAGGCAGCCGCCCTCCGACCGGCCGGCCGCGTCGATCGCACGATCTTCACGATCGAGATCGTCGTCAGGACGATCGCGAGCACGGCGAAGAACGCGACGATGTCGTGGAAGAGATCGGAGTCGAGCCAGGAGAGGATGCGGCGGCCGTAGACGACGGCGAGCAGCGCCTCGAGCCCGAAGCGGAAGATCCGGCAGACGACGAGCGTGACGAAGAATGTCCGCGTGTCGACTTCGAGCGCGCCGGCGGCGAGCACCGAGAGTGTGAACGGAAACGGTGGAGGAACGAGATCGAGGATCGCGAGGGCGACCGCGCCCTTTTCGCGAAGGCGGCTGCGGATCTGATCGAGCCTCCTCTCGGGGATCCAGCGATCGAGACCCTTCTCGCCGATCTTCATGCCCATCCAGAACGTGAGCGCCGCGCCCGCAATCGATCCCACCGTCGCCAGCAGCGGCACGAGCCACCACAGGTCGCGCATCCGCGCGGAGAGGATGACGACCACCGCGTCGATGCCAAGGGGCATCGAGAGGAACAACGTGGAGTCGAGCGCCGCGAGGACGACAACGCCTACGGGCGTTGCGAAGAGCGTGATAACCCAGCGGGAGAACCACCGCATGGCAATGGCTCACCTAGCAAGGCGAAGGCCACTCATCGGCGGCCCTGAAAGGGTCGCCCTACAACGGACGAGCCGCATGGCTCAAATCGGGAGTCGGAGAAACGCCCGGCAGCCGCGGCGATCTGTGCGGTTCTCGAGCGTCAGCGATCCGCCGTGCGCTTCGGCGATCTGCCGGCTCAACACGAGGCCGATGCCGGATCCGCCCGGCTTCGTCGTGAAAAAGGGCACGAACAAATTCGACGCGTTCGTGAGCCCCGATCCTTCGTCGTCGATCCACAGCTCGAAGCTGCGGCCCTCGCGCCGCCAGCCGACGCTCACGCCGCCGCCGGTCTCCAGCGCCGCGTCCGATGCGTTGTGCACCAGATTGATCAGCAGCTGCTCGAGCTGATCGGGATCGGCGCGGATCGTGATCTCCGGCGACGGCTCGATGCGGATCGGCAGGTTCGTCTCGACGCCCGCGATGCGGCGGACGAGCGCCGTGACGTTGACCGAATCGAGGCGCGGCGCCGGCAGCTTCGCGAGCCGCGCGTACGCGGTGGTGAAGCGGCTCAGCGAGTCCGAGCGGGCGGCGATCACCGCGAGGCCGCGCCGCATATCCTCGCTCCAGTCGGCGGGCATCGCGTCGCGCGCGAACATCGACTCGAGGCTGCCGGCGATCGACTTGATCGGCGCGAGGGAGTTGTTGATCTCGTGGCCGATGACGCGAATCAGCCGCTGCCACGCCTGCCGCTCTTCGTCACGCAGCGGCCGGCTCACGTCCGAGAGCACGAGCAGTTGGTGCGGGCGGCCGCCCTGGCGGAATGTCGTCCGCCGCACTTCGTAGCGGCCCGATCCGCCGGGAAACGCGACGTCCTCGATGCGCGGCGAGTGGCCCATCAGGCATGGGCGCAGCCCGAGCTCGTCGGCCGTGCGGCCGAGGAGCTGCTCGGCCGGCTGCGCGAGCAGCCGCTCGCCGGCGCGGTTCACCAGGCGCAGGGCGTGCGCGCCGTCGAAGGTAAAGACGGCGACATCGATCTCGACCATCACCGTGCGGAGGAGCGCGCCCGCCTCGAGCGCGCCGAGCCGCTGATCGTGCAGCGTGGACGCCAGCACGTTCACCTCGAGCATCACGGCGCCCAGCGGATCGTCGCCGCTCGCGCCGCGCGCGCGAATCGAGAAGTCGCTCTCGCGCAGCGCCGCGAGGAGGTTCGACAGCGTCTGCAGCGGCAGCACGACGCGCTGCCGCACGCTGAAGGAGCAGCCGGTCCAGACGCCGACGATGAACACGGTGAGCGTCCACTGGACCTTGGGCGTGTAGGTGCCGGTCCAGAGGAGGATCAGCGCGACGAGCGCGGCGGGGAGGCCGGCCGCGAGCGCGAGCAGGAGGATCCGCTGATCGAACCGCAGGCGGGAGTCGGGGCGGCTCGTCGCGGCGAGGGCGGCGGCGCTCTCGAGCATCGCGTCCGCCGAGAGGTCGGCAGCGGGCTTCACTCTGCCATCGTAATTAAGAATTGAGAATTTGGAATTTGGAATTCGTCGTTCCGCTGTCACGGTGTCTGGCGCCGTGGCGGCCGTGATCGCGAATTCTTAATTCCAAATTCCTAATTCTTAATCCTCACAGGCCGTAGCGCTGCAGCCGTCGGTATAGAGCGCTACGGCTCAGCCCGAGAGCCTTCGCCGCCTGGCTGACGTTGCCGTCGAAGCGCGCCATCGCCTTCTTGATCAGGAAGCCTTCGACGTCCTCGAGGCTCATGTCCTCGATGCGCGACGTCGCGTCGCGATCGATCCGCAGGCCAAGCTCGCCGAGGCGGATGGCGGTGCCCTGCGCCATCAGCACGCCGCGCTCCACGGCGTGATCGAGCTCTCGGATGTTTCCCGGCCACGGGTGATCGAGCAGCGCCTGCAGCGCCGCCGGCTCGAAGCCGGTGAGATGCTTGCGGTAGCGCTGCGCGTGCTGCTTGAGGAAGTGCGTGGCGAGCGCCGGAATGTCCTCGCGCCGTTCGCGCAGCGGCGGCAGCTGGATCTCGATCGTGTTCAGCCGGAACAGCAGATCCTGCCGGAAGCGGCCCGCGGCGACTTCCTCGGCGAGGTTCGAGTTGGTGGCCGAGACGATCCGCACGTTCACGTGGCGCGTGCGCGACGATCCGACGCGCTCGAAGTCGCCCGTTTCGAGCACCCGCAGCAGCTTCGGCTGCAGGTTCACCGGAACGTTCGCGATCTCGTCGAGGAACAGCGTGCCGCCGTCGGCGAGCTCGAAGCGCCCGACGCGGTCGGTCTTCGCGTCGGTGAACGCGCCTTTCACGTGGCCGAAGAGCTCGCTCTCGAACACGCCTTCCGACAGCCCGCCGGCGTTGACGGTGACCAGGCCCTTGCCGGCGCGCGCCGACACGGCGTGAATCGCCTGCGCGACGGTGCCCTTGCCGCTGCCGTTCTCGCCGGTCACCAGCACGTTCGCCTCCGACGGGCCGACGCGCGAGATCAGCTCGAGCACCGGCCGCATCGACACCGCCTCGGCGATGAGGAGCGGGCGCACGTCCGGCTTGAGCGACCGGTTCTCGGCCTCGAGCGTCTGCTGCCGGCGCAGCGCGCGCGCGAGCTCCACCTGCGTGCGCAGGATCGTGAGGAGCCGCGCATTCTCCCACGGCTTCTGCACGAAGTCCCGCGCGCCGCGGCGCATCGCTTCCACCGCGACCTCGACGCTTCCCCACGCCGTCATCACGACGACCGGCAGCGTCTGATCGTGCGCGCGAATCTGCGACAACAGGTCGAGGCCTTCCTGGCCCGACGTCGTGTCGCGCGCGTAGTTCAGATCCATGAGCACGGCGTCGTACTCGTCGCTGTCGATCGCTTCGAGGATCGCGGCGGGCGATCCCGCCGAATCGATCTTGTAGCCCTCGCCCTTGAGCAGCAGCCGAAGCGCCTCGAGGACGTCGGGCTGATCGTCGGCGATGAGCACGCGTGGGACGACGGCGTCTGATCGCATCGGCGTCTGTTCGTCAACGGGCCAACGTTGCGCAAGTGCCACGGCATCTTCTCCTACGGTCGGTTGTGTCGGACGCGAGTCGGCGGCTGCGCGCGCCTTTAGACGGTGGCGGCCGACGTTTGGTCGGAGGTTTCCTCGTTCACCACCCAGCCGTCGCGCAGCTGGATGATGCGCGTCCCATAAGACGCGTTCACTTCCGAATGCGTTACCTGAATGATCGTCGCGCCGCTGTCGTTCAACGACCGGAAGAGCTCCATGATCTCCTTGCCTTGCGCCGAGTGGAGGTTGCCGGTGGGCTCGTCGGCGAGAATCACCTGCGGATTCGCGATGACGGCGCGCGCGACGCCGACGAGCTGCTGCTGGCCGCCCGACAGCTGGTTCGGATACAGATCCTTCTTGCCGACGATCTGAAAG
>QHWK01000907.1 GCA_003223775.1 Acidobacteriota bacterium | reverse complement strand
CTCGTCCTTCGTGAAGACCGACTCGGGGTTGCCGCCGCAGTCGCACCAGGTGCGGAACTTCTCGACGATCCACGCCGCGAGGCCGACGGGCGAATCGTTCAGCGCGATGCCGATCGTCTGCGGCTTCGTGCCCTGAATCTGCTGATAGCCGGTCTCTTCGGCCTGAAAAAGGTCGCGCGCCTTCAGCCGCGCGCGCTCCGCGTCGGTCAGCCCGGCGGTCGGATCGCCGCCGGCCGGCGCCGGCGCGGTGCACATGTTGATGTGCAGCCCCGCGACGTGCGGCGCGTCGGCGCGCGCGACGGCCGCGCTGATGATCGCGCCCCAGTCGCCGCCCTGCGCGCCGTAGCGCGCGTAGCCGAGACGCGCCATCAGCTTCGCCTCGATCGCGGCAATCCGCGCCGGATCGAAGCCCGGCTCCCGCGGCTTCGACGAGAACGCGAAGCCCGGAATCGACGGCATGACGACGTCGAACGCATCCTCGCGGCGTCCGCCGTGCGCCGCCGGATCGGTGAGCGGGCCGATGATCTTCGTGAACTCGACGATCGATCCCGGCCATCCGTGCGTGACGAGCAGCGGAAAGGCGTTCGGCTCTTTCGATCGCCGGTGAATGAAGTGGATCGTAAGGCCGTCGATGTCGGTCGTGAACTGCTCGAGGCGATTCAACCGGCGCTCCTGCTCGCGCCAGTCGAACCGATCGCGCCAGTACGCGACGAGCGACCTCAGGTACGCGACGTCGGTGCCGTAGGTCCAGCCGTCGCCCTGCAGCGGCTCGGGAATGCGCGCGCGCGCGAGCTTCGCCTTCAGGTCATCCTTCGCATCGCGCGACAGCTTACATCGGGGACTCGGCGAGCAGCGCGAGGTCCGGGTGCTGCCGCTCGAAGTATTGCACCTCCCACTCGGACGCGAACAGGATCACGCGCCGCTCGAGCCGATCGAGCGAGACGGCGGCGCCGCCGCCGAGCGGCGGGATGCGGACGGCCGGATCGGCCACCCACCGCGCCGCCGCGAACGGCGCCGTGTCGATCTGCGCGTCGACGCCGTACTCGGTCCGCAGCCGGCTCGTGATCACGTCGAGCTGCAGCGCGCCGACGACGCCGACGACCGGCTCGCGGCGGCCGCCGTCGACGTAGAACAGCTGCATCAGCCCTTCTTCCTCGAGCTGCCGCAGCCCTTCGTCGAACTGCTTGTAGCGCGTGTCGTGCAGGCGGGCGCGGCCGAAGTGCTCGGCGGGAAACCGCGGCACGCCGCTGTAGCGCACCGGCGCGCCGGTGTGCAGCGTGTCGCCGATCGCGAACTGGCCGGGGTTGACGAGGCCGAGGATGTCGCCGGCGTACGCGTCGCTCACCGTCTCGCGGTCGCGGCCGAAGAACCGGTAGGCGCGCGAGGCGCGAATCGGCCGGCCGATGCGGCTGTTGACGAGCGTCATGTCCTTCGTGAAGCGGCCGGAGCAGACGCGCACGAACGCGACGCGGTCGCGGTGGCGCGGATCCATGTTCGCCTGGATCTTGAAGACGAAGCCGGTGAAGCGCTCGTCGGTCGGGCTCACCGGGCCGAGGTCGCTCAGGCGCGGCTGCGGCGGCGGCGCCAGCTCCACGATCGCGCGGAGAAACGGCTCGAGGCCGAAGTTGGTGAGCGCGCTGCCGAAGAAGACCGGCGTCTGCCGGCCGGCGCGGTACTCGCCGACGTCGTACGGCGTGCCCGCGGCGCGGATCACCTGGAGCGACTCGATGAAGTGCGCGTAGACGCTCTCGCCGATCAGCGCGAGCGCCGCCGGATCGTCGAGCGCGGCGATGTCGACCGGCGCGCGGAACTGCCCCTGCGCCTCGCGCTCGTAGAGCAGCAGATGGCGGCGATCGATGTCGTACACGCCGCGGAACGCGTCGGCGCTGCCGATCGGCCAGTTGACGGGCGCCGCCGCGATGCCGAGCGTCCGCTCGAGATCGTCGACGGCAGACCTCGAACAGCTTGCGCGTCTGATCCTCGACGCCGTTGGCCGCGTCGATCACCATGACCACGCTGTCGGCGGCGATGAGCGCGCGGTAGGTGTCCTCGCTGAAGTCCTTGTGGCCGGGCGTATCGAGGAGCGCCATGCGGCGGCCGTCGAGCTCGAACTCGAGGGCGGCGGCGGTGATCGAGATGCCGCGCTCCTGCTCGAGCGCCATCCAGTCGGAGGTCGCGTGGCGGCGTGCCTTGCGGCCGCGCACCGCGCCCGCCAGCTCGATCGCCCCCGCGTAGAGCAGCAGCTTCTCGGTGAGCGTCGTCTTGCCCGCGTCCGGGTGCGAGATGATCGCGAACGTGCGGCGGCGCGCGACCTCGCGCTCGAGCTCGTTCGAGATCAACGCATCGGACTGGTCGACGGCCATGGTCCAATAATGCCATGTCCTCGTCGGTCCGCACCGTGGTGGCCGACCGCGGCGACGCCGGCGTGCGCCTCGACCGCGTGCTGCGGCGCCACCTCGCCGACCTCGACGCGGCGACGCGCACGCGCGTGCAGTCGTGGATCGAATCCGGCTGCGTGACGGTCAACGGCGCGGCGGTGCGCCGCGTGTCGGCGCGCGCCGTGCTCGGCGATCTCGTGTCGGTCGTCGTGCCCGATCCCGCGCCGCGGCGCGCGATGCTCGCGGAGCCGGCGGCGCTCGCGATCCTCTTCGAGGACGATCATCTCCTCGCGATCGACAAGCCGGCGGGCGTCGTCGTCCACCCGACGTTCAGGCATCCGGCCGGTACGCTGATGAACGCGCTGCTCTGGCACGCGCGCGGATGGGGCGCGGGCCGGCGGCCGTCGATCGTCGGGCGGCTCGACAAGCTGACGTCGGGCATCGTGCTCGTCGCGAAGACGCGGGAGATCCACGCGGCGCTGCAGCGCGCCGGTGGCGGAGGCGACCCTGCAAGGGTCGCCCTGCATGTAGGGCGACCCTTTCAGGGTCGCCATTTCATCAAAGACTATCTGGCCGTGGTGTATGGACGCGTGCCGGTGCGCGGGGCGATCGATCTGCGGCTTGCGCTCGCGCCGCGCGATCGGCGGCACGTCGTCGCGTCGGCGGCCTCCGGCGCGGCGAGCCTCACCGAGTTCGAGCGCCTCGCGCGCGCGCGGGCGCCGCGCGCCGGCCTCGCGCTGCTGCGGTGCCGGCTCGTCACCGGACGCCGCCATCAGATCCGCGTTCACCTCGCCGCGCGCGGCTGGCCGATCGTCGGCGATCCGGTGTACGGCGAGCCGCTGTGGCGGGACGTCGAGGATCCGCGGCTCGCCGCCGCGCTCCGGGCGTTTCCGCGCCAGGCGCTTCATGCGCACCGCGTCGCGCTGGCGCACCCGGTTACGGGCAAAGGATTGGAAATTTCAGCGCCGCTGCC
>QHWK01000214.1 GCA_003223775.1 Acidobacteriota bacterium | reverse complement strand
ATCGACGGCGCTCAAGATCATGGTCGGCCTGCTCAAGGCCGACGGCGGCGTCGTCTGGGTGAACGGGCAGCGCGTCGATCAGCTCACCGAGGGGCAGCTGATGGCGGTGCGCAACGATCTCGGCATGATCTTCCAGGAGGGCGCGCTCTTCGATTCGCTCACCGTGCGCGAGAACGTCGGCTACAAGCTGTACGAGGAAACCGACATGCCGCTCGACGACGTGGATCGTCGCGTGCAGGAAGTCCTGGGATTCATCGGTCTCAGCGAGCACATCGACAAGATGCCGTCCGAGCTCTCGGGCGGGCAGCGGCGGCGCGTCGCGATCGCGCGCGCGATGGCGTTCAAGCCGAGCATCATGCTGTACGACGAGGCGACGACGGGGCTCGACCCGATCACCGCGACGACGGTGGACGACGAGATGATCAAGCTCCGGGATCTCGAGAAGGTGAGCTCGCTCATCGTCACCCATCAGCTGCGCGACGCGTTCTACGTTGCGACGCACATGGCCCAACGCGACGCGCAGGGCCACGTGCACATCCTGCCCGCGACGCCGGAGAAGGAGCGCGAGACCGAATTCATCATGCTGCGGGAGGGCATGATCGTCTTCGAGGGCGACGCCGCGTCGCTGCGGCAGTCGAAGGATCCTTACATCGTGGATTTTCTGTCCTGAGGGGCTGTTATGCCGCGTACACGATCGCTCGCCGTGTCGGAACTCAAGATCGGCTTCCTGATCATCGTCGCCGTGGTCATCGCCGGCGCGCTGGTCTTCGCGCTCACCGGCACGCGCGGCTTCGCGTGGCAGCGCTACTCGCTGAAGACGCGCTTCGCCGACGTCGCCGGGCTCGCGAAGGGCTCGCCCGTGCGCGTCGCCGGCGTCGAGGTCGGCAGCGTGAAGGGCGTCGTCTTCGCCGGCGCGCAGGTGGACGTCACCTTCGACGTGCGCGACGACATGCGCAGCCGCATCACCGATCGATCGGTGGCGAAGCTCGGCTCGGTGTCGCTGCTCGGCGAGAGCGCCGTCGACATCACGCCCGCGCTGTCGGGCACGCCGATTCCCGAGTACGGGTACGTGCCGACGGGGAAGCCCGTGCAGTCCTTCGGCGACATCACGGCGCAGGCGGGCGAAGGCATCGAGCAGTTGACGGGCCTCATCGGCGACGTGCGGCACGGCAAGGGGACCGTCGGCAAGCTGATGACCGACGATCAGCTGTACGCGGAGCTCAATCGGTTCGTCGCGACGGCCGGGACGCTCACGCGCGAACTGCAGCAGGGGCGCGGCACGCTCGGCAAGCTGCTGAAGGACCCGACGGCGGCCGACAGCCTGGAAGCGTCGATGCGCAACGTCGAGGATCTGACGCGCCGCATCAACGCCGGCGAGGGCAGCCTCGGACGCCTCCTGAAGGACGACTCGTTCGCGCAGTCGCTCGACGGCGCGACGACGAGTCTCCGGGAGCTCACCGATCGTCTCAATCGCGGCGAGGGCACGGCGGGCAAGCTGATCACCGACGCGACGCTCTTCAACCGGCTCAACTCGGTGACCGATCGGTTCGATCAGCTCGTCGCCAAACTGAACGAGGGCGAGGGAACGGCGGGGCACCTGCTGAAAGATAAGCAGTTATATGAGAACATGAATGGCGCGGTCGCCGAGTTCCGCGGTCTGCTCGAACAGATCAAAAAAGAGCCGAAGAGATACCTGAACATGAAAGTGAGCATCTTCTAGCGCGCGACATCGATCTTGCAACCGAGTGTGAATGGGCGGAGGCACGAATGTCACGAGACGAGGGAGCGGGGGCGGGCAGCATTCTTCTCGCGTTCATTCTAGGCGCGGTGAGCGGCGCGGCGCTGGCGCTGCTCTACGCGCCGGCGAGCGGACGCGACACGCGCGACTATCTGGGCGACAGGGCCGCCGAGGCGCGCGCCCGCGCCGCGGAGGCCGCCGCCAAGGGGCGCGACGTCATCAACCAGGGACGCGAGACGCTGTCCACCGCGATCGAGCGCGGCCGCGAGGCGTATCAGCAGGCGCGCCGGGACAACGCGTGATCGTCTGGCGTGATGTGTTCCTCGGCCTGATCGCGCTCGCGGCGCTCGCGATCGCCGTCGTGCAGATTGCGGTGATCGTCGCGGCCGCGGCCGCGGCGAAGCGCGTCGGCCGGCTCGCCGATCAGTTCGAACGCGAGGTGAAGCCGCTCTTCGGCCACTTGAACGCGATCGCGCGCGACGCCGCGCGCGCCGCGCAGCTCGCCAGCGCGCAGGTGGAGCGCGCCGACAAGCTGTTCGCCGACCTGAGCGTCCGCGTCGACGAAACGCTCAATCTGGTGCAGGCGTCCGTCATCGCCCCGGCCCGCGAGGGGCGCGCCCTCCTGAGCGCCTTCCGGGCGGCCTTCCGGGCCGTCCGCGACCTGCGGCACGCCCGCAGCCGGCAGGCGCGCGGCGAAGAAGAAGACGCGCTCTTCATCTAACACCATCTAGTGATTGCGCCGGCGCTCGGCCGGTGGTAGAACAGCCCTCGTATCACGCCGCTACTACCCGGGAGGGGTCCCATGCAGCCGACGATGCGAGTGGTTTCCGGAGCCGTCCTCGTGCTCGCGCTCACGTTCCCTGCGCCTGCCTCCGCGCAGGAGTCGAAGTCCGCGCCGCTCGCCAAGCAGCTCGCGGCGGCCATGGACGCCGGCAAGCTCGATAGCATCGCCGCGAAGGACGCCGTGGCGAACGACGTGTTCGTCGCCGCGCTGTATTTCCCGGGACAGCTCCTCGTGATCTCCGGCAAGTACTCGGTGCCGCAGCTGCTGAACGATCGCCTCGGCAAGAAGGAATATCGCGACGTCTACATGGATCTGAACGGCGCCGCCGCCGCCGGCTCGAAGATCTTCATCCAGGATCCGGGCGCCGACGGCCTGAAGGCGAAGCGCGACGAGAACCAGGCGTTCGACATCGTCGAGATCGGCGGCAAGCAGACGATGTTCAACTCGGACTGGAAGGCGCAGAAGCTGTCGGAGCAGGATTATCAGAAGACGTTCGCCGACGCCGACGAACGCTACGCGCAGATTCTCACCGCGCTGCTCGGACAGGTGAAGAAGACCTCGTAGGGGCCGGGGGCTCGGGGCTGGAAGTCCCCGACACCGTCAGTACAAAGAAACGCCCTGACGATCCGAGGGCGGCTCGCTCGGCTGGTTCCTCTCGGTTCCAGGCCGACGGAGCGCATCTGCGGTGGTGGTGGCGATAAAGCCTGACCAGCCGCATGACCTGCACGGACCAGCAGGGCGTTCCGCGCCGAAGTCGCCGGCGACGCTCGACAAAATGCCAAACGTCGGACCGCGACGGCGCCAGATCCAATCTAGGCCGGCGGGGCGATCTGTCAACTGCGCGGGCTAGAATCCGGCCGTGAGCGCCTCCGCCTATGCCGCGGCCGTCGTCAGCGTCGCCGTCGCCACCCTGGCGACGTTCCTGATGCAGCCGTGGATGGGTCCCAGCATCTCGCTGCTGTTCTTTCCGGCTGTGCTTACCGTGGCGATGTACGGCGGCTACGGCCCCGCGCTCCTCGCCACGGTGCTGTCGGCGATGTCGCTCGCGTACTTTTTCGTCCCGCCGCGCTACTCGCTCAGCATCGGCCCCGACGACGCGATTCGTCTCGCGGTGTTCACGGCCGTCGCCGTCGTGATGGCCTGGGTGAGCTCCGCGCGCAAGCGCGCCGAGGACGCGCAGCGCCGCGCGCTCGACGAACTGCACGCGGCGCTCACGACGCTGCGCAAGGTGAGCGGCTGGCCGACGTTCGCGGACGCCGGCCTCGCCGCCGGCGCGCGCCGGCTGCTCGCGCACGCCGCCGCCGTCGTCGGCTGCCTCCGCGTCGTCGCGGCGTGGGAATCGGAAGACGAGCCGTGGCTGTACGTCGCGGAGTCGGACGGCGCGTCGCCCACGATCGGCCGCATCGCGCCCACCGACGAGCAGACGCGCCTCGGTGTCGATCTGCGCGACGGCGCGACGCTCGCCTGCGTCGGCCCGCGCGGCGAAGACGCGGACGCCTCGGCGCCGTTCGAGGTCGAGCATCTGCGCGGCCGCGTGTTCTTCATCGGCGTGCCGGCGACCGGCCCCGAGGTGACGCCGCTCATCGAGATCGTCGCGCGCGAGGTCGGCAACTCGCTCGAGCAGCTCGCCATCCACGATCGCATGCAGCAGGTGGCGGTGCGCGAGGATCGCATCCGCGTCGCGCGCGACCTGCACGACGGCGTCCTGCAGTCGCTCACCGCGATCCGGTTTCAGCTGCAGGCGCTCGCCGATCAGAAGGTCGGCGGCGTCGCGGTGGGCGATCACCTGCTCGCGATCGAGCGCGCGATCGCGATCGAGCAGCGCGAGCTTCGGCGCTTCATCGACGACCTCAAGCCGACGCCGCGCCGCGCCGGCGAGCCCGGCGCGCTGGCGCGCGCGCTCGAGGCGCTGCGCGATCGCCTCAGCGCCGAGTGGCAGGCGCCGATCACGGTGCGCGTCGCGCCGCCCGACCTCGCGCTGCGCGCCGACGTCGAGGACGGCGTCCGGCTGATGGTGCGCGAGGCCGCCGTCAACGCGTTCAAGCACGCGCATCCGTCGCGGGTCTCGGTCGAAGTGCAGCAGGACGACGATCGATCGCTACGCGTGGTCGTCAGCAACGACGGCCGCGGGTTTCCATTTCGCGGCCGGATGGAGCACGACGCGCTGATCGCGTCCCACGCCGCGCCGGTCAGCCTGCGCGAGCGCGTGGAAGAGCTCGGCGGCACTCTGAGCATCGAGTCGTCGCCGACGGGTTCCCGCGTCGAGGTGCACCTCCCGAAGAGTGAGGGTCTCGATTCCCGGTTCTAGCGCGTTTCACGATTGATTCGTGGGATCCAGGATCAGATCCAGGATCAGATCCAGGATCAGATCCAGGATCGGATCCAGGATCGGATCCAGGATCGGATCCTGGATCGGGAGCCGGGCCTGAAACGCAGGCGCTAACGTGCAATTCTGAAACCCGCTCGTCGCACCGACAATCTCGCGATACGGTACAATGAAGGTTCTCTAAAGGACATCGACGTACATGCGGGACCACGTGCGCGCACGGCTTCTTCTCGTGATTCTGTCGCTGGCGGCGGCGTCTGCGATCGGGCGCACCGTTAGGGCCGAGCAGGTTGGCCACGGGATCGTGATCGATCAGACCGGGCTGGCGCTGCCGGGCGCCACCGTGCAGTTGATGCGGGGCGCTGACCTCGTCACCACGCTGACGACGGCCGCCGACGGCACGTTCGCGATCGATCCGGCGCTCACGGGCGACACGATTGTCGTGTCGCTGGACGGCTTCGAGACGGCGCACGTCGCGCGGAACACCGCATCGCGCGTCGTGCTGTCGATCGGACGCGCCCAGGAGACGACGACGGTGATCGCGCTCGCGCCGACGATCGCGCCCGCCTCGCCGACGACGAGCCTGCTCGGGAGTACCCTGACGGCGGCGACCGTGTCACGCCTGCCGTCGTCCCGCCTCAAGGCGCGGGAATCGCTGCCGCTGCTCCCCTCGGTCGTCCGCGGACCCGACGGGCTGATGCAGCTCGGCGGCGCGCGCGCCCACGAAACGCCCGTCCTCCTCGACGGCTTCAACGTCACCGATCCGGCGACCGGCAACTCCTCGCTGAACCTGCCGTTCGAGGCGGTGCGCGGCGTCGATGCGCTGCGGGATCCGATCGCGGTGACCTACGGCGACAACCTCGGCGGCGTCGTGCAGATCGCGAGCCGCACCGGCGGCGACAAGTTCGCGATGGGCGTGCAGGGCGTCGTGCCGCGCCCGCGCTTCGCGACGCCCGGCTTCGGACGCCTGGAGGGCATCTTCCCGCGCGTGCACGCGAGCGGGCCGGCGGCCGGCGGCCGCGCGCACTACGTGGCGGCGGTCGAATACGATTTCGAGCGCATCCCGGTGCCCGGCGTCACGCAGGGCCAGGGGCCGGACATCGTCGAGAAGAGCGCCGTCGTCTTCGGACGCATCGACGCGCGGCTGACGCCGCGCAACGAGCTGACGCTCGAGGGCTTCGTCTTCCCGAGCGCGACGGATTCGTCGGCGCTGAGCCCGCGCCGCGACGACGACGCGGCGGCGAACCTTTCGTCGAGCGATGTGTTCGGCGGCGTCACGAACCGCTTCGTCGTCGATCAATCGACGATCCTCACGATGCAGTTCGGCGCGCTGATGCACGACGCGGACATGACGCCGCGCGGGAGCGGCGCGTCGGTCCTGTCGCCGTCGGGCTGGCGCGGCAACTGGTTCTCGACGCTGACGCGCCGTGCGTCGCGCCTCGCGGCGATCGTCACGTGGGAGCGGGCCGCGCTGCTCAGATCCAGGACGCACGACATCACGCTCGGCGGCCGCGCCACGTCGCGGCGCCTCTCGGGCCGCGTCACCGATACGCCGATCAACGTCGAGGACAGCGCCGGCCGCACCGTGCGGACGGTCACGTTCGGATCGCCGGCCGACTTCGCGGTGCGCGACTACCCGATGGCGCTGCTCGCGCGCGACGTCTGGCACGTCACCGATCGCGTGCAGCTCGACGCGGGCATCCGGCTCGACCACCGCGGACGGCACAGGCGCGCGCCGCAGCCGTCGGCGCGCGTCGGCCTCCGGTACGCGCTCGACGCCGTGGGCCTCACGGTCCTCAAAGCGGGCTACGGCAGCTTCGTCGGCAACCTGCCGCTCGGCGCCGAGGCGTTCGGCAATTATCCGACGCGCATCGAGCGCGAGGTCGACCCGGAGAGCGGCGCCGTGATCAGCGAAATCGCGTACGAGCCGCTCGTCGACCGCCTGCGGCAGCCGCGCGCGCTCGCGGGAACGATTGGCATCGAGCGCCAGATCGCGCCGGGGCTCGACGCGCAGGCCAGCTTCACGGCGCGCGAGTCCACGCGCCTCCCGACGCTCAACGTGCCGCGGACGGGCGGCATGCTCTTCGTGCGCGGCGACGGCGTCGCCAGCTACCGCGAGCTGCAGATCTCCGCGCGCCGCACGTTCGAGAAGGATCAGCAGCTGTTCGTGAGCTACGTGCGCTCGACGTCCACCGGCGAGCTGAACGACTTCGCCGCGCTGACGGAGGGGTTCGACGTGCCGCTCGTGCAGCCGGGCGGGATCGCGCGGCTCGCGGCCGATGCGCCCAATCGCGTGCTCGCGTGGGGGACGTTCAATCTGCCGCGGCGCATCGTCGTGTCGCCGGTGGTGGAGTGGCGCGACGGCTTTCCGTACTCGGCCCTCGACAGCCGCTACTTCTACGCGGGCGCGCCGAACGATCGCCGCTTCCCGGCGTTCATCTCCACCGATCTCATCGTCTACAAGACGTTCACGGCGAAGAAGCGGAACGCGGACATCGGCTTCCAGCTGTTCAACGCGACGAACCACTTCAACCCGCGCGAGGTGTACCCGGTGGTCGGCGATCCGCGCTTCGGGACGTTCACCAACAGCGTGGGGCCGATCCTGCGCGGCTACATGCTGTTGAAGTGGTGAGCTAGACCAGCCCTTTTTCCTGCGCGCAGAGCACGAGCTCGAGGCGCCCGTCCACGCCGAACTTCTCGTAGATGTTGTGCAGGTGCACCTTCACCGTGCCCTCCGAGATCGCGAGGCGCTCGGCGATCACCTTGTTGCGCAGGCCGCGCGACACCATCCGCACGATCTCGACTTCGCGCGGCGTCAGGGTCGCTTCGGCCTCGGTCGCCGCGGCCTCGCGCGTCAGCACGCGCTTGAACGCGCGCGTCACCGTCTCGCGCTCAATCCACTGCTCGCCGCGGTGGACGCGGCGGATGCAGTCGAGCAGGGTCTCGGGCGACGATTCCTTCAACACGAGCCCCACGGCGCCGAGCTTCATCGCCTCGACGACCTCGTCGTCGGCGACGGCGGCCGTGAGCAGCACGGTGCGGCACGTCTGCTGTTCCTTCGCGAGCGCGCGCAGCACGTCGAGCCCGTTCCAGGGCGCCATCCGCAAGTCGAGCACGAGGACGTCGGGATGATGCATCTTCACGGCGTCGACGGCCGTGGCGCCGTCGGCGCAGGTGGCGACGACGGCAAATTCGCCGTGCCGCCCGAAGAGCTGCTGCAGGCCGTGGAGCACGATTGGATGGTCGTCGGCCAGCACGAGGCGGATAGGGACTCTGGTCATCGGACGGCTCGATCATAGCCGGTCGGCATTCGGCAATTGGCAATAGAATTCCGGGGCATGCGCGGCGTCAACGGTCTGCACCACATCACGGCCATCGCCGGTCCGGCGCAGGAGAACCTCGACTTCTACGCCGGCGTCCTCGGCATGCGCCTGGTCAAGCGCAGCGTCAACCAGGACGATCCCGGCACCTACCATTTGTTCTACGCGGACGCGGAGGGGCGCCCGGGCTCGGACCTGACGTTCTTCCCGTGGGCGGAGATGGCGCCGCCGCGCCGCGGCCACGGGCTGGCGACGGAAGTGGATCTCGAAGTCCCGGACGGGAGCCTTGCGTACTGGGCCGAGCGGCTGCAGCGCTACGGCACGCGCGTCGGTGCGCCCGAGACGCGATTCGGCCGCCGCGTCCTCGCGCTCACCGATCCGCACGGCCTCGACGTCGCGCTGGTCGAAGCGCCGGCCGGCCGCGCGTTCGCGGCGTGGGAGGGGGGCCCCGTCGCCGCCGATCGACAGATTCGCGGGCTCTTCGGCGCGCAGATCTGGGAGCGCGATCTCGCCGCGACGACGCGCGTCCTGACGTCGACGCTGGGGTTCCAGGAGATCGGGACCGAACACGGCTGGATCCGGTACGGATTCCCGGACGCGCCCGGCGTGCTCGACGTGCGCGCCGCACCCGAAGGGCGCCGCGGCGCGTGGGGCGTCGGCGCGGTGCACCATCTCGCCTGGCGCGTCGACGACGAGGCGCACCAGCTCGAGATCCGCGGCCGGCTCGAGGCGAGCGGCCGCGAGCCGACGCCCGTGATCGATCGCTTCTGGTTCAGGTCGGTATACTTCCGCGAGCCGGGCGGCGTCTTGTTCGAGCTCGCGACCGACGGCCCGGGCTTCGCGGTCGACGAGGATCCGGCGCATCTGGGCGAGACGCTCGTGCTGCCCCCGTGGCTCGAGGCCGACCGTGCGACGATCGAGCAGGCGCTGCCGCCGCTGTCGTTCAGCGCCGCGGCGCACGCGAGATCGTAGAGGGCCGATCAGCTGAAAGGATCACGCTCATGAAAGGCTTCAAGCAATTCCTGCTGCGCGGCAACGTGCTCGATCTCGCGGTGGCGGTCGTGATGGGCGCGGCGTTCGGCGCCGTCGTCACCGCGCTGGTGAAGGATCTCCTGACGCCGCTCATCGGCGCGATCGCCGGCAAGCCCGATTTCTCGGAATTGACGCTCACCGTCAACGGCAGCAAGCTGCTGGTCGGCGACTTCCTGAACGCGCTGATCGCGTTTCTGATGATGGCTCTGGCGGTGTACTTCTTCGTCGTGCTGCCGGTGAACACGATGGTGGCGCGAATGCGGCGCGGCGAGGCGCCGCCGGACCCGACGACCAAGAAGTGCCCCGAGTGCCTGAGCGAGGTGGCGATCGCCGCGCGGCGCTGCGCCTTCTGCACGTCGCCGCTGGTCTGAGCCGGCTCTGCGCTTCGCGGCTCCGCGTCGCCTCGGCGTCGCCTCCGCGTCGCCTCCGCGTCGCCTCTGCGTCTCCGCGAGCTTTGCCGCCTCTGCGTTCTCATCCGCAAAGACGTTCTCGAAGCGCCGCTGGGTCACGCGGCCGCGTCCCGGAGTCGATCGCATGGCGTCGGCGTGGTTGATTCGCCGCTTCATCGATCTCGCGGCGACCTTCGCGCTCGTCGAGCGTCCCGCGGCCGACGACGTTCCGTTCGACATGTTCGACATGGACATCGGCGACTTCAGCCATCACGGCAACTCATGCACGTTCGAGGTGCTGGCTCGACAGTTCCGACCCAACGTTGCGGTTCGCCGCATTGCCGAGATCGTTCACGACCTCGATATGAGAGACAATCGATATGGCGCCGCCGAGGCTGCTGCCGTCGGGCGAATGGCCGACGGACTCCGGCAGCTGCACGCCGAGGATGCGGCGCTCCTGGAGCAGGGGATCGCGATGTTCGAGGCGCTCGCTCGGTCCTTCGGAACGCGTCACGTGAAAGGAAAGCCATGAGGAGATCGCATCTGGTGTTCATGATGGCGAGCGTGATGGCGTTCGCCGCGACCGCTGCGCGCGCGCAGGCGCCCGACGTTCCGGCGCCCTACAAGGACGTCCTGACGCTGCTCGGCAAGCAGGGCGACTTCAAGGACGGCGTGCTGAAGGTGAACATCCCGCGCAGCGACGTCGCGGTGACGGTGAAAGGCGTGAAGACGCCGACGCCGTTCGGGTTCGGCGGCTGGGTGGCGCTCTCCAAGGGCACGTCGATGGACGTGATGATGGGCGACCTCGTGCTGCTGCAGGACGAAGTGAATCCCGTGATGTCGGCGCTGCTGCAGAACGGGATCGACGTCACCGCGCTCCACAACCATTTCTTCTGGGACGAGCCTCGCATGTTCTACATGCACGTGCACGCGCACGGCGCGCCGATGGATCTCGCGCGCAAGGTGAAGCCGGCGCTCGATCTGATCGGCAAATCGTCGCCGCGCCCGGCGCCGACCGCGACGTCCGGTTCCACGGCGCCGGCGCTCGACGCCGCGAAGCTCGCGCAGATCGCCGGCCACGAGGGCGAGCAGACCGGCGCGGTCTACAAGATCACCGTCGGCCGCGACGACGTGAAGCTCGCCGAGATGGGCGCGCCGATCAACGCGCGGATGGGGCTGAACACGTGGGCTGCCTTCGTCGGCACGAACGACAACGCGGCGATCGCCGGCGATGTCGCGATGCTCGCGTCGGAGGTGACGCCGGTGCTCAAGACGCTGCGCGACCATGGCCTGGACGTCGTCGCGATCCATCACCACATGACGGGCACGCAGCCGGCGGTGTTCTTCCTGCACTATTGGGGGACCGGCCCCGCCGACAAGCTCGCCGGCGGTTTCCGCGCGGCGCTCGATGAGCTCGGGCACGGCGGCGCGAAGGGCGCGAAATAATCACCGTGTAGGAACGACCCGGGTGCGCGCGGAAATGCTACAGCGCAGCCGTAATTTGCATCCGTAAACACTCGGCACGCCGCTGGCGCGCCGCTCGCAAACGCGCCTCGCGTT
The DNA here is from genome assembly GCA_003223775.1 of Acidobacteriota bacterium. Lineage (GTDB taxonomy): Bacteria > Acidobacteriota > Vicinamibacteria > Vicinamibacterales > CAVVIG01 > QHWK01. The sequence goes on along the minus strand of QHWK01000214.1, from coordinate 3,277 downwards.
GCCTTCGCGGCTCCCGTGACGAAAGCAGGCCACGGCAGGCCGCGGGCGGTCGCCGGCGCCGCGCGTCCTCCTACGCCGGCGCCAGCGCCCGTCGTCGAACCTTCCGGCCTTCCTGCGTTCCCCGCCGTCGATCTCAACTAAATCTGCGCAGCGCAGCGCGCGGCGTGCGAATATCTCGACGTTACCGCGGCGGCGATCCCGGCTGGAGGAGGCTTCCCATGCTGACGCTGTCTGAGGTGGTGTTCGATCTCGCGTTCGTGCTGCCCCTGATTTCAGTGGTCCTGGGCGCGATCGCGCTTGCCGTCACGCGCCGCGCGCCGCGTCCGTCGGCCGCTCCCGCGCCGGAGGTCGCCGTCCATTAGCGGGCCATCCCATTCGAGTCGAACGGTGGAGGAGTCATGACACGAAAGGTGTGTATGGCGGGCGCGTACGTGCTCGTCCTCGCAGGGCTCGGGCTCGCCGCGTCCGCGCTCGATCGACACGCGCTCGGCGCGGCGGGTGCGGCCGTGCAGGCGCCGCGCTTCGAGGTGGATCCGCTGTGGCCGAAGCCGCTGCCGAACAAATGGATTCTCGGCCAGACGATCGGCGTCTCCGTCGACGCGCAGGATCACGTGTGGATCATCCATCGCGCCGGCTCGCTCGAGCCGGGTGAGGTCCACGCGACGACGACGCCGCAGACGGCGCAGTGCTGCGCGGCGGCGCCGCCGATTCTCGAGTTCGACGCCGCCGGCAATCTGATCGGCCACTGGGGCGGGCCGGGACAGGGCTACGACTGGCCCGACTCGAACCACGGCATCACGATCGACTACCGCGGCAACGTGTGGATCGGCGGCAACGGCCGCGGCGCGCCGCCGGCCGGGCGCGGGCAGCCCGCCGCGGGACAGAACCGCCAGCAGGAGGAAGGGCAGACCGGCGGCACGCAGTCGTTCAGCGACAACATGGTCCTGAAGTTCACCCAGGACGGCAAGTTCCTCATGCAGATCGGCAAACCGCGATCGAGCAAGGGGAGCAACGACGTCGCGAACCTGCGGCTGCCGGCGAAGACGTTCGTCGACAAGGAGACCAACGAGCTCTACGTCGCCGACGGCTACGGCAACCACCGCGTGATCGTCTTCGACGCCGAGACCGGCGGCTACAAGCGCCACTGGGGCGCGTACGGCCACAAGCCCGACGACGTCAACCTCGGGCCGTACGATCCGAAGGCGCAGCCCGCGCAGCAGTTCCGCAACCCGGTCCACTGCGCCGATCTCTCCGTCGATCGGCTGCTGTATGTCTGCGATCGCGTCAACGATCGCATCCAGGTCTTCAAGCCGGACGGGACGTTCGTGAAGGAAGGGTTCTTCAACAAGGAGACGCTCGGATCGGGATCGGCGTGGGACGTCGCGTTCTCGCGCGACCCGCAGCAGAAGTATCTCTATCTCGCCGACGGCGAGAACGACAAGGTCCACGTGATCCTGCGCGACACGCTGGAGCTGCTCACGAGCTTCGGTGAGGGCGGCCGTCAGCCTGGCGAGTTCTACGGCGTGCACAGCCTCGCGACCGACTCGAAGGGGAATCTCTACACGACTGAGACCTACCGCGGGCAGCGCGTGCAGAAGTTCGTCTTCAAGGGGCTGGCGCCGGTGACGAAGAAAGATCAGGGCGTCGTCTGGCCGAGCAAGCCGCGCACGTAGCCGGCCCCGAGAACCGGGACCTTATCGTTCGCGCGTGCGCTCGTGCGCGAAAACGTCGTTCGCGTCGATGAAGCGCGCCGTCGCCTCGATGTAGAGCGGCGGCGCGCCGCTCGTCGCGATCGCCGTGAGGTGCGTCTTCCCGGCGAGGATCACGTTCTCGAAGACGCGCGCCTCCCGCCAGAGGCGCTGGGTCTTCGCATACGGGTTGTCGAAGGATCCGTTCACGGCAAGGATCGGTACGTTCAGCGTCGTCAAATCCAGCTGAAGCGGCGTCGAGGCGATTGGCGGCGCGTTCGCCGGACGCATCTGCGCGACGCGCGCGCGGAAGCGCTCCATGCCGGCGGCATCCTCGCCCTGCGCCTTCGGCAGCGCCGCGTCCATCGCTTCGGCCTGCGCGCGAAGCTTCGGGTCCGTCTCTTGAACGCCCGAGCCGCCGAAGCCGGCTGTAATGAACCGCTGCGGGATCATCGCGAGCAGCTGCCCCGTGAGGGCGCCGCCCATGGAGTAGCCGTGGATGTGCGCGCGGCCGATCTGCAGATGATCCATCAGCTCGACGACGTCCTGGGCGCGGCCGCTGCCGCCGGGCTGCGGCTTGTCGCTCTTGCCGTGGTTCCGGTTGTCGAGCGCGACGATGCGATGGTTCTTCGCGAGCGCCGGCGCGATGCCCGTGCGAAACCACATGCGCTCGGCGTTGTCCGGGTAGCCGTGGATGAGGACCACCCACGATCCCGACGCACCGGCCGTGAAGTAGTGGATCTTCACGCCGTCGGACGTCGTGAAGTCATCCTCCTTCGGCGGCGCCGGCTGCGCGAGCGCGGATGCGCTCGCCAGCGCGCCGATCAGCATCGTCGCGCCGATCGCCCGTATCAGTCGCATGTCACGCCCCCGTTCCATAGCGCACAATACTACCAGCGCGCCTCGAAGGGCAGGCAGACATATGGTCGATGTGAGGAAGGGACAGGGCGACGTCAAGCTGACGCGCGAGGAGTTCGAGCGCCGGCTTCGAGAACGGTTCTACGGTCCCGAGTTCGAGCACGTGGAACGCGAGATCGGCGCCGTCATTGCCGTCGCGTGGAACGCGTACAACGAGTACCGCAAGAGTCCGCGCATGCGAAAGGCGGGGCCGGGCTTCGCCGATCCGGAATTCGAGCTGCCGATCGAGTGGCTCGAGGCTCGCGAGCGGATTCAGCAGGCCGAGCGCGAGCAGAAGGACGCGAGCCGTCCCGGACGGGTGCTGCTCGTCTGCGGCGCGGCGCGCCATGATCAGACATGCCCCGGCGAGATGTCGAAGACGTTTCGTCTGGCGATGCAGGCGCGCGAAGAGATCGACCGCGCCGGCCTGCAGTGCGACCTGCTCGACCTGAGCCTCCTGACGGCGGAGTACGGACGCCAGATCTTCCCGTGCAAGGCGTGCGTCTCGACGGCGATGCCGCTGTGCCACTGGCCGTGCTCCTGCTATCCCAATCACGCCATCGGACAAGTCGTGGATTGGATGAACGAGCTGTATCCGCGGTGGGTCGCGGCGCACGGCGTGATGATCGTCACGCTCGTCTACTGGTATCAGGCGCCGAGCGTCCTGAAGCTGATGATGGACCGCCTCGTCT
>QHWK01000228.1 GCA_003223775.1 Acidobacteriota bacterium | reverse complement strand
GGCGCCGCCGATGTCGTCCTGGTTCTTCATGAGCCGGGTGGCCGCGGCCTGCGCGTCGGGCTGATCGCCAACGGCCGCGACGATGTAGTCGCGCGTCCAGACGACGTGGTCGGTCCACAGCTTGCGCATGTCCTGTTTCAGTGCGGCGGCCGCCGCGCTGTCTTTCGCCGCTGCCTTCTTGTCCGCCGCTCGCGCGGAACCGGCAGCAAGCACAGCACACACCGCCACGACCACGACGCGCTTCGCGAGTCGCATACGCGTTCCTCCTTCACGGTTGCGGTTTCCGAGGCTGAACAATTCGAACAGATACTCAAGACTTATCTGATGTTTCTAGCAAGCGGCGGACCGCATCCTGCACACTTCGTCTGCGGAGGTGGCGAGCGTGGCGACATGCTGAAGAGGCAGTTCCTGGCAACGAGCCGCGGCCGAATTGCTGCGCTTCTTCAGCGAGGCGGACAGACGGCGGACGAGGTCGCGAGTCAGCTCAGGCTGACGCCCAACGCCGTGCGCGCGCAGCTCCTTGTGATGGAGCGCGACGGTCTCGTGCGGCGCGCGGGTCAGAAAAAAGGCGCGACGCGGCCGTCGCTGATTTTCGAGCTGACCGCCGAAGTCGAGCAGCTCCTGTCGGGCGCCTACATTCCGCTCTTGACGCACCTGCTCCGCATCCTCGCGAAAGGATCACGCCCGGGGGAGTTGAGGAAGACGATGCGCCAGGTCGGCAGAAGCCTGGCGACCGACCTCGCGAGGCCGGCGCGCGGAGCGTCGACGCTGGACGCGCGCGTGAAGGCTGCGAACGACATCCTGCTCGACCAGATCGGCGCGGTCACGGCCGTCGCGCGGCGCAATGGCGGCTACGTGATCAACGGCGCCGGCTGTCCGCTCGCCGGGCTCACCGACAAGCATCCGTCGGTGTGCCTCGTGATCGAGAGCCTGCTGCACGAGCTCGTCGGCGCGCCGGTGCGCGAGTGCTGCGATCGCGCGGGCCGCCCGCGCTGCTGCTTCGCGATCGGCGGCGGCCATCGCGACGCGCGCGGCGGCGCGTCCGCCTCCCGCGGCTGACCACACCTGCGCTCCTTCACCTCGATGCACCCCGGCGGCTTCTTTGCATCAGATGAACGGGAAGGAGGCCCTTATGGCATCGAACGCTTCAGTTGCCGTCCGCACGCAGAGTCCGGCCTATCAGGCGTATCAGATCCTGCACCTCGCGTTCGTGGTGGCGCCGATTCTGGCCGGCGCCGACAAGTTCTTCCATGTGCTGGTGAACTGGGATCAGTACCTGTCGCCGGCGATCGCGCGGATGCTGCCGGTGTCGGGCCACACGTTCATGCTCGCCGCGGGCGCGATCGAAGTCGTCGCCGGGCTGCTCGTCGCCTTCATGCCGGCAGTGGGCGGCCTCGTCGTCGGCGCATGGCTGTGCGGGATCATCATCAACCTGCTGACGATTCCGGCGTACTTCGACGTCGCGCTGCGCGATCTCGGGCTGGCGCTGGGCGCGTTCGCGCTCGCGCGGCTCGCGGCGGAATTCGACGTGCGCAGCTGACGCTGCGCACGCGTCACGTCCGCTGGCTGATCGCGAGGATGTCCCAGAACGCCGTGCTCGCCTTCGACCTCCCGGCGCCGGGCGAGGGATACATGAATACCCACGAGCCGCTGCCGCACTCGTAGATCACGCCGCCGGCGTAGGTTTCCCTGGGCGTCAGGCCGATCTTGTCCTCATAGAATTTCCGCGCGCGCGCGACGTCGGCGACCGGGATGTAGGGAACGATGCGCGACTGCTTCAGCATGTGCGGGACCTCTCGAATGCAGAGTAGCAGCCGACGGGAAGGGTACGGTAGGCTGTGCGTTCGCGACCTGGCCGTCCGTGTCGTGAATCGCCGCCGCGGGCCCTGACGTCTTATAGTGCTGTCACACTCGAAGCCTGGACGTCGAGGCGTGTCAACCTGGAGGTCTTGATGAAACGCACGATCCTGTTCGTTCTCGGAGCGCTGGCGGTATCGATCGGCGCGGTTGCGCAGAGCACACCCGACGCGGCGATCGAGCGCGCGCTCTCCCCGGCGCCGCGCAACGCGAAGGAAGCGGCCACGGTCATCAAATGGAAGGCCGACGGCACCTACGAGACGCTGAAGAAGGGGACCAACCGGCTGGTCTGCTACGACCGATCGGGCGATCCCGGAGAGCAGCCCTTCTCGGTGCAGTGCACGAGCCTCGGCAATCTCGACCGCGTCGCGCAGAACCGGAAGTTCGAGGCGATGCCCGACAAGGCCGAGCGGCAGAAGGCGATCGACGCCGCCGAAGCGAACGGCACCCGCGCAAAGCCGGAATTCGGGTCGGTGTGGCTGACGATGAACGGCCCTGACAAGGATCACGCGCCGGCGCGCGTCCATACGACGATCGCCGTGCCGGGCGCCACCACCCAGTCGATCGGGCTGCCCGACAACCCGCGCCAGGGCGGCGCGTGGATCATGAACGCCGGCACGTCGACGGCGCACATCATGACGCCCGGCAGCTAACCCGATCGCGCCTTGTCGGATCGCCGCGGACCGCGCGGCGATCCGGACCGCGCAGCCGCGATCCCCCGCGCAGGCTCGCGAGTCGACGGTCCCCATTCCTTGTCTACAGGAGGGACGATGGCTCGGACGGCCCGCACGAAGAAGACCGCGGCGCGCGCGACGCGCGCGCGGAAGGGAAAGACGGCTGCACCATCCGCGCGATCCGGCGCGCGCAGCCAGCCCGATCGGCGCACGAACGCGTTCGAGACGCTGCGCCTCCGATCGATCGAACCGATCCTCACCGTCAGCGACATCGAACGCAGCATCCGCTTTTACACCAGCATGCTGGGCTTCCTCGCCGAAGAGCGGTACACCGACGAGAACGGCGTGCTGCAGGGCGTGATGCTGAAGGCCGGCGTCTGCCGCATCGGCCTGACGCAGGACGACTGGAAGAAAGGGCGCGATCGCGAGCGCGGCGTCGCCGTCCGCATCTGGTGCACGACGGTGCAGGACATCGACGCGCTCGCCGCGCGCATCAAGGCGAGCGGCCATCCGCTCGCGTCCGCACCCGCCGACGAACCGTGGGGCGGGCGCAGCGTCGCGATCGACGATCCCGACGGCTTCCATCTGACGCTGCACCACCCGCGGTAGGCGTCGATGTCCATGCGCATCGCCGTGGTCTCCGACGTCCACGACAACGTCGCCGCCTTCGAGGCGGTCGTCGCCGATCTCGGCCAGGTCGGCGCCGATCTCGTCGTCCACGGCGGCGATCTGGTCGGCACGGGATCGCGGCCGCCGGACGTGATCGATCGCATCCGCGCGCTCGGCTGGCCCGGCGTGTACGGCAACGCCGACGAGATGCTGTGGCGGCCGGAGCGTCTCGCCGAGGTGCTCGCCGCGCCGCAGTTCGAACGCATGCGCGACATGCTGCTCACGCAGGTGATCCCCGCTTCGCTCGACGCGATCGGACGCGACCGCCTCGCCTGGCTGCGCGCGCTGCCGATCAGGTGGTCCTCCGGCGACGTCACCGTCGTCCACGCCGGTCCCGACGATGCGTGGCGATCGCCGGCCGCCAACGCGTCGGACGAAGAGCTCGCGCGCGTCTACGGCGGCCTCGGCACGCGTGTCGTGGTGTACGGACACATTCACGTGTCATTCGTCCGCCGCCTGCCCTCGCTCACGATCGCGAACTCGGGCAGCGTGTCGATGTCCTACGACGGCGATCCGCGCGCGGCCTATGCCGTGATCGACGATGGCCAGGTGACGATCCGCCGCGTCGAGTACGACGTGGAGAAGGAAATCGCGCGTCTGAAAGCGACGCCGTATCCGGAAGCCGACTGGATGGCCGAGATCTTTCGCCAGGCGAGATACGTGCCGATGCCCGATCGTCAGCGCGTGTGAGAAAGGCAGGAAGGCAGAAGGGCAGGAACGCAGAAATTCAAGGCAAGAAGCCTGGAGGGATGGAATGACGAGGGTTGGAAGGCTGCAAGGTTGAGGGATGGACGCCCTTTCTGCCTTCGCCTTTCTGCCTTCGCCTTTCTGCCTTCACCTTTCTGCCTTCGCGTCCTTCTGCCTTCGTCATTCCGCCCCTGCCGCCTTCCTGCCTTGAATTCCTGCCCTTCTGCCTTCCTGCCCTCCTGCCTTTCCGTTCGCTGATGCCGCGCGCGGTTCGCGTCGCGCTCCTCGCCGGCGGCGTCGCCGTGATCGTCGTCCTCGTCCGGCAGGTCGGCATCGCGTCGGTCGCCGATCTGCTGCGCCGCGTCGGCCCCGCGCTCGCCGTCGTGTCGGCGCTGTACTTCGCGCACATCGCCGTGCGCGCCGCCGCGCTCTGGCGCAGCGTCGACGGGCTTTCGTACGCCGACGTGCTCCGAGTGCGCCTCTCCGGCGAAGCGATCGAGATGCTCACCTTCACCGGCCCGTTCCTTGCGGAGCCGGCGAAAGGGTGGCTGCTGACGAAGCAGGGGCTGTCGGGCGCAGCGGCGTTCGGCGGCGTCGCCGTCGAGTATCTCGTCTACACGCTGACGTCCGCGTGGATGGCCGCCGGCGCATTGTCGCTGCTGCTGGGGCGCGGCGTGCTTCCGCTCGGCCTCCGCCGGCCGGCCGTCGGCATCGTCGCCGCGATGGCGGCATTCACGCTCGGCTTCGCAGCGGCAGCGGCGACCGGCGTCGGCCTCATCGCGCCGATCGTCCGCGGCGTCGGCGCGAAGGCGGCGGCGATTCGCATCGATCCAGTCGAGCGCGTCATGGTCGGCTTCATGCACCGCGAGCCGCGGCGGCTGGCGCAGGTGATCGCGATTGAGCTCGCCGGCCAGCTGCTGCTCGCGGCCGAGATCTTCGTCACCGTTCGCGCGCTCGGGTTCGCGTGGTCCGCGCTCGACGCGCTCGTCGTCGAAGGCTCGGTGAAGTTCATCACCATCGCCTTTTTCTTCGTGCCGGGCCAGCTCGGCGCGTCGGAGAGCGTCTACACGCTGCTGTTCAGTTCGATGGGCTTACCGGGCGCCGTCGGCTTGACGATGGCGCTCGTGCGGCGCGTGCGCGCGCTGGTCGTCGCGGCCATCGCGCTCGGCGCGGCGTCCGCGCTGTAGGGCCGATCAGCTCGTCCGCTTCACCGTGATCACGAAGTCGCGGCCGGGATCGAGATCGCTGTTGTTCACTTTGGTCGGCTGCGGCTGCTTTGCGAGCGCTTCACCCGGCCGCAGCTCGATCTCGATGCGATACGTACCTTCGGGCACCTTCATCGTGTAGCCGCCGTTGGTCGCCGTCGTCGTGTCGTACCGCGAGCCGCTGGTGGTTTCGACCGCGGTGACTTTCCTCCCCGGCACAGCCACCGCCGGGTCC
>QHWK01000227.1 GCA_003223775.1 Acidobacteriota bacterium | reverse complement strand
GCGATCTCGCGGATCTGTACGCGCGGCTCGCGGCCCACGCCGGCGCGTCGGGCGTGTACCACGCGAACGACGAAGGCGACGAGCGCGTCAACGACATCGTCGGCGCGATCAGGCCGTACCTGCCGGTGAAGCCGGACGTGCGCTACGTGCCGATCGAAGAGGCGCGCACGAAGATGGGCGCGTACGCCGAGGCGCTGGCGCTCGATCAGGTCGTCCGCAGCCCGCGCGCCCGCGCGCTCGGCTGGACCCCGTCGCTGCACTCGGTGGCTGGCAACGCCGCGCGGCTGCTGGAAGAGTGGAGAGCGTCGCGGAACTGAAAGCGTGACGCGCTCTAAGTCGGTTTCGCCGCGCGAGTGGGAGTGGGAGTGGCCGTTTCCGATCCGCCCGACCCGCTCGACGTGCCTGGTCCGTCTGATCCCGACGCGCCTGGCCCACTCGGCCTGCCGGATCCGCCGTTCGAACCGCCGGGGCGTTCCTGCGCGGCTTCGGCGAGCGGCGGCGCAACCGACTGCAGCGGCGGCGCCTCCTTCGGCGTCTCGCCCGCGAGCGGCTTCGGCTCCGGCAGCTCGCCGGCGACGATCGCGTCGATCAAGCCGTAGTCGAGCGAGCTCTGCGCGTCGAGGTAGAAGTCCGTGCGCTTGGTATCGCGGATGATCTGCCGCAGCGGCTTCCCCGATCGCGACGACAGAATCTTGTAGATCTGATCCTGCATCTGCTTCAGCCGCTCGAGGTGCTGCGCGGCGGCGCTCGTCGACTGCCAGCCGGCCCACTTCGCGGGCTCGTGAATCATGATCCACGAATGCGGGAACGCGACCCGCCGCCCCTCGCTCGCCGCCTGCAGGACGATCGATCCCATCGAGTACGCCATCCCCTGCACGATGATCGTGACTTCGATGCCGCGGCTGATGATGTGCCGGATCGCGTCGTGGATGGCGAGACCGTCGGTGACGTTGCCGCCCGCGCTGTTGATGTACAGGGTGATGGGCTTGCCGTTGTCGTTGGCGAGATCGCGCAGCCGCTCGATGCAGGCGCGCGCGGTGTCTTTTTCGATGTCGCCGATGAGATAGACGTCGCGAAGACGTTCGACCTGCTCCTTGCGGAGCTGCGCGCGAACCGCGTCCACGAGCTCGGCGATCAGGCGATCGCTCAGTTCCCCCATCCCGCCGTTATTATCGCATTGGCGCCAGCGGCCCGGGAGCTCAACCGCCTGCCGGCACGAAATAAAACGCGAGCGCGAGGATGAGATAGACAGCGAGCAGCTGCATCCCTTCCACCCAGTTGCTCTCGCCGTCCACGACGACGATCGACGTCGCGAGCACCGACAACGCGATCGCCGTGATCTCGAACGCGTTGAACAGCAGCGACATCGGCCGTCCGATCGCGAAGGAGTACAGCACGAGCGCCGGCGCGACCAGGAGCGCGATCTGCGCGCTGCTGCCGACGGCGATCTCCACCGCCAGCGTCATCTCGTCCCGCCGCGCCGCCGTCACCGCCGAATAGTGTTCCGCGGCGTTGCCGACAAGCGCGACCACGATCACGCCGACGAAGAGCTCCGTGAACGCGAAGCGCGCGAGCGCCGGGGCCATTGCGCCGACGAGAATCTCGGCCTGCACCGTCGTCAGCAGCGTGCCGATCGCGAGCACCAGCACCGCACCCGCCGTGGACATCGTCGGACGCGCGCGCGAGGACTCGCCGCCGCGAAACAGATCCCGGTGCGCGCGGAACGAATACACGAGGCTGCCGCCGTACGCCGCGATCAACACGATCGCGCTCCAGAAGCTGAGGCGATCGAGCGCCGCCGGCTGCGCGCGGAGCGTTCCGTAGAGCGAGAGGTCGAACACCGCCGGCATCACGAGCGCGACGACGGCGAGGAACAGCATCGCGGCGGTGTTGGTGGCAGCCGTGCGGTGGAATTTCTGCGCCGTGCGGCCGATGCCGCCGACGAAGAACGAGAGTCCGAGGACGAGCAGCAGGTTGCCGACGATGCTGCCGGTGATCGACGCCTTGACGAGCGCGACGTGGCCGCTGCGCAGCGCGACGAGCGCGATGATGAGCTCGGCGGCGTTGCCGAACGTGGCGTTGAGGAAGCCGCCCCACGCGGGGCCGGAGCGAAGGGCGAGCTGGTCGGTGCCGAGGCCGATGAGCCCGGCGAGCGGCACGAGCGACGCGGCCGCGGTGACGAACACCCACGACGAGGCCGGCGCCGTGGCGGCCGCAATCCAGGACACCGGCGCGGCGATGAGCAGCAGGTTGAGAGGAGACGAGAGGATCGCGCGCAGCATGCCGCCGCCTGGTGCGCTAGTCGCCGAACTTCTCGACGTCTTCTTCGTCCGCGCCCGGCAGCAGATCGAAGAACGCGTCGAGGCTGCGGTCGAGCGAGCGCCGCAGCTGAGGGATCGTGCCGTCGAACGTGTGGAGCGTAAGGCCGGCGGTGGATCCGCCGGCAAGTTTCAGCGTCGCTTCCTCGACGCCTTTGAGCGTGCCTTCCGGGATCAGCCGAACGCCGTAGACCAGCGTGTAGCGAGCCATGACCGAATCATACAGGCCGAGTGGGTCAAGCGGGTCGGGTGAGTCGGAACCAGGCCCTGCTCGCCGCTCTGCGCTGAGCCGACTCGGCACAACTCACGCATCCTGCGGACGCCGACCAGTCACCGACCAGCTATAGCCATGGCGAGGTCCCTGGCTTCTGCCGCGACATATCAAATGCGTAAGAGCTCGCAAACGATCGGGTGTGACGACCGCGGGGATCTGCCCCGAGACGAAGTTTTACTCAGAGCGGGAACGCCACGATAGCCGGGAAAAACGGTTTTTGAGATTTGTCCTGACCGCATGGGCGACTCCCAAGAAATTGAAAGCCAGCCGTTGACCAAGGTTAAACTGACCGTCGTTGATCCCTTTGTAAACGGCCCCGCCATGTTCGCGTGCGACGTGGCTTAAGAATTTCCTGCGATCGTCCATGAACGGGCGATCCGACAACTTCAGTAGACAGACACACAAGAGCTCGTCCATTACCTTCTGCTCAAGCAGTCGATAATCGTTCGACTGACATAGCATTCTGAAAAATTCCGTCGAATAGTAGTTATTGCAATGGTATTTCCAGTAGCCGCTGCCACGGAGTTCTTGCACGCCCGGGACGATGTGGATCATGAGGCCGCTATTTTTCGTGACCTCATGAACATTCTGAAAACAAGTGAACTGCGCCTCGTGAGGTTCCACATGCTCCGAGGTGCCAGAGTTCGTGACAACATCGAAATGTCCCCTCCACTCGGGCCGATTGAAGGGTCGGGACAAGTCTATTTTGAGAGCGCCGTCTCTCCCGTTGAGATCAATCGAGGTATGCTCGACCGCCCGACGGGAATAGTATTGTTTGCCGTCCTTTTCACTGAGCTTCGGCGCAAAGGTTTTTCCCCAGAAACTGTTCAGAATATCTTGATTCCCCAATTCGAGCATGCGCTTTCCTTCCAACCCACCCAGATGGTGCGTCATGCAATCGTCGATGAATTGAATATGCTGGGGAAAATAGGCCATATGAATTCGTTGAACCGCCGACAAGACCAAGCGACAACGTCATGTGTCAACGACGCAACAGCGCGCCGGTCGCCGCTCGGCCCACGGACGACAGAAGTATGAGGACCGTCCCACGGTCAGCATAACGCGAGGCCGGCGCCGCCTGTTCAGGAATATTGCGGCCTGGGCGAAACGGTCAAATTTACCTCTCCGGTTGAAAAAATCGCCGCTGCCGACTGCGCCGTTCCAAAGCTGGCGACAAGAGACCGCGTTATCGCCGATAAGTGTCGTCGAACTCGTCCACGGAGTTTCACCGTGCTGACGGCGCCGAACGGCGGGCGCGCTGCGAAGCCTCCGTCGAGGAGCGACCATTCACCCGACGCCGTGGCGATATCTACATTTACCAACGAGCGGCGCGCCGAGCCTTCCGCTCGCTCCGACACACGAGAACGTCACGGATGATCGTCGCCGGCGTCGACATCAAGACATGATGCGGATTGGCGCCATGGCGCCGATCTGCCACGAGACTAAATCGTACTAAGGCGCCGGGCGTGGTACCGTCTGTGAAACGATAAAACAGCGCCCGCAGCACGGGGCAACGAGTCGGGACCAGACCCGCTCGCCACTCTGCGCTGAGCCGACTCGGCACAACTCACGCATCCTGCGGACGCCGACCAGTCACCGACCAGCTATAGCCATGGCGATGGTAAAGTCTCACGTCGATGAAGCCGGCGCGCTCGAGGAGGTCCCTGGCTTCTGCCGCGACATAGTACTTGGCGTAGGCTGGGTTCATCTGATCGTAGAGAACGAGTTTCCGCGTTTGTCGATCAAACCGGAAGAAGACGTTGCGCATATATGCCGCCATGGGCAACGGCAGCAGACGGCAAGCGTGCATGTAGGCGGCCACAGGCCAGTACGTCAGCCATACAAATGCGGCAAGCAAGCCGTGAGGAAGGCGACGGGTGATTGCGACCACGGCACTCAACATGCACAAGTACAATGCGTTCGATTCCTTTCCGTAAAGCCAGATGCCGACAGTACCGCCTGGCCGAAGCGCGTGCCATGCCGCGACCAAGATCGGGCCGGGGTCGGGGACATGGTGAAGGACGCCGATAGCCAGGACGAAATCGAACTCGCCTGTGGGTGGGATACGATCTCCGGGAGCATGTAAATACCGAACACGGTCCAAGTCGCGGGTGTTCCGCTTCAGGACTTCCACCGCCGCTGATGGCTCAACGGCCAGAACGAACGACGCACCGGCGTCGACGAGCAAGCGCACGAAGCGACCCGTGCCGGCTCCGATTTCTGCGACACGACACCCAATAAGATCCTCAACCTCGAGGAGCGGTCCGAACACATCTCGGAGCAGGTCGATCGAGGCGTAATACCCGTGGTTGTCGGTGTACTTCGTCCACTGCTCTCCGAAGTCGCGGATGGTTCGCTGCCCAAGAGGATGCGTCATGACGAGTCTCGCTTTACATTAGCGCAGTTCCCCTCGCCGAATCTCAGCTTGGCTTGGAAGCTAGTGTCAGCAGCGAGACGCCGAACGGTAGATTCAGGACTCGTAGCAACGGTTGCTCCGCGGCAAAGATCAATTGCAGCAGTCCGTTGGACCACTTCGGATGCATGCTGTTCTCCGTCATTCCAGCCGGCGCCGATCTTCCACGGCGTCTGTGAAGAAGACGCCCAGCCCACACGAGTGGCATCAGGAACGTATTGGCATAGGTGAGTTTCTCGACGTATCACCAGGACGCCCCCTGGTGCCAGCAGCCTGGCAAGCCCACGAATGGCCGTAACGTCGTCTTCAACATGCTCAATGAGGTCGAGTGCAAGAATCATGTCGAACGTACCGTCGAGGAACGGCGCCCGAGTGGCATCGGCCTGGACGAGCGCTGTCAATTGCCGCGAGCGACAGAAGTCCAGCGCCTCCGGCGCCACATCAAGTCCAACGACACGTGTGAAGCCGAGGTTGCGAAGGTACGCAACATTAAACCCGGTTCCGCACCCGATGTCGAGGATGCGTGGTCGGGTTAGAGGTTTGGCACGCCTCAGCACAAAGTCGAAGACGATTGTCCGCCTGGCGACATACCACCAGTGATTCTGTTCAATTCGCTGAATCTCCCGATACACCTGCGCTTCCATAGTCAGGCAGCCTGGCGCTGTTCCAGATAACGCTCGGCCCACAGCTGAAACACCAACAGCGTCCATAGCAGCTTTCGATTGTCGCGCCTCTTCGACAAGTGATCCTCGAGCAGGGTGTTGACGACGTCTTCATTGAAGAGACCCTGGCGGCGGATCCGGGCCGGCGACAAGTAGTCGGTCACGAGGGGCCTGAGTTCGCCGAGCAACCAGTGGGCCACCGGCATGGCGAATCCCTTTTTCGAGCGCGAAATCACTTCCGCTGGAAGGCGGCCCTTCATCGCTCGCTTCAGCAGGTACTTCCCGGTCAAGCGGTGGAGCTTCAGTTCAACGGGCAGGGCCGCAGCGAAATCGACGACGTCACGATTGAGGAATGGGACTCTTACTTCGAGCGAGGCGGCCATACTGGCTCGATCGACCTTGAACAGGATATCGCCCTCGAGATACAGCTT
>QHWK01000226.1 GCA_003223775.1 Acidobacteriota bacterium | reverse complement strand
GTCCCCGTTCCAGCCGCCGTCGGCGCCGCGGTGGCGCGCGCCGCGCTTCAACCGGATCCCTGCCGCGTAGATCGCCTCCTGCCCGAGCGAGCGGAAGCCTTTGCCCTGGAACGCCGCCGCGCCGTACTTGATCTCGCCGCTCGTGAAGAACGTCTTGAGACGATTGTCGGTCGCGCGCGTGAGGCACATGCCGCGCAGGATCTCGACGCGCTCGTCGCGCGTGAGCGACGCTTCGATCGCCGCGCGGCGGAGGAAACCGTCGCAGTCGTCGACGATCTGCGTGTAAGCCTGTTCGATCCGCGCGGCGGCCGTGGCGCGCGGCGTCGGCTCGGCGAGCCCCTCTGGCATCGGCCGCGCGTGGAGCCGCCGCGCCAGCTCGCGCGCGAATGCCGGGCGGATCGCCTCGATCGACGCCTCGTCGCGCAGCGCGCGTTCACCGGCCGCCTGCTCGAACGCGTCGATCGCGTCGGCGAGCGCGAGCGGATGCCGCTCGGCGACGAACGCGCCCAGCCTGCTCGCGACGGCCGTCAGCCGCTCGAGATCGGCCCGATGAGCCATCCGGATTGAATCGTATCAAGAACCGGTTTCAAACCGGTGTAGGGCTGGTGTAGGGCGACCCCTTTCAGGGCTGCCTGGCGAGGCATATCGAATATTTAGATGGCACGACCGTCGCATTCGCCCGAGCGACATGGCTCGATGGCTCCGGCTGGCCACAATCGGCACGCTGCTCGCGGCGGCTCTGGATTGCGGCTCGAACGCAACTCCGCCGGCTCCGTCGCCGCCGCCGATCGGAGCCTACGCGGTGAGCGGCCTCGTCGCGGATCTTCCCGGGGGCCGCTCGCTCGCAAGCGCGACCATTTCAATCACGAGCGGACCGAACGCCAGCCGGACCACATCGAGCGACGGCGACGGGCACTATTCGTTGAGCGGCCTCGTCGCGGGCGCCGCGACGCTGCACGCGAGCGCGCCCGGATACGTCGGCGTCGACGACGCGATCATGATTCCCGCTGACAAGACGGCGAATTTTCGCCTGCCGGCCGTCGTGCCGCCGCCGGCCGCGAACCCTCAGTGCGACACCACCCTGTGGCCGCACATGCACGACGTGCAGCGGATCAAGATCGTCACGGCGTGCGTGACGGTCACGGGCGTCATCGCGACGGTCGGGTCGAGCGACGACGGCGACATCGACATGGCGCTGACGCTGGACGCCGGATTCGGGAACCTGCTGAACAGCGCCAACGTCACGAAGCTGAACGGCAACCTGCAGATCGAAGCGATCTGCCAGGCGCCGGTGCACGCCGACGTTCCCGACGCCCAGCGCACGTGCGCGAACTTCAACGGCGCCGTGCCCATCCCCGCCGTCGGCACGCACGTCCGGGTGACCGGCGTGTACGTGCTCGACTCGGATCACGGCTGGATGGAAATCCATCCGATCAGCGTGATGACCGCCGCACCGTAGTCGCGGTGGTCCATACAGATGTAGGCGGATTGCATCGAAGCGGTATGTAACTACCCTCGTGAGCGTCGCAGAGGGAGACGCGCCGGCGCTCCAGCCTGCGTAAACGAAGTGTTCGCGCCCCGCGAAGCCGTTACGAGTTCTTCACACCTTCGAACGACGCGCGCTACGACACCGACACGCGTCCGTCGCGATCGATGGTCACATGCGCGCCGGTCACGAGCGAGGCGAAGTCGGCTGCGTCGAGCGCGATCACCGGCCTCCAGCAGCACCGCCGTCGTCGTCGACGATCCTTTGCTGGCCGGCACCGCGAGGATGCGGCCGGCAGCGCACGCGCCGGCGAGCGGATGATGGCGGTCGATGATCCGTCCTGTCTGGAAATCGTAGCCGCCCCAGAACGACAGCGGTTCGTGCGACACGAGCGCGTCGCCGCGCGCATCGCCCGCGACAACGGCGCGGCCGGCGATCACGCCGTCTCCCACAGCGACTCGTCGCGCACGACGCGGCCTTCGACGGCCGACCGGACGCAGTCGCCGAGGCTCCCGAACGTGACGCGCGTGTTCAGCAGACTCGGCGCGTAATAGGCGTACTTCGCCGAGTTCGTCATGAGCGTCCGGATCTCCGGCGGCAGCATCGGCGACGCGAGAATGCACGTGTCGAGCGTGATCTGCGCGCCGAAGGCGACGACCGTCGCGAGGACGCCGGCCTTCTCCGCCTCCTCTTTCATCAGGCGGCTCGACGTGACGAGGAACTTCACGCGCGGGTGCGCGCGGCGTCCGGCGACGAGCGGCGCGAGGGCGCGGAACTCGGCGACCGAGAAGTGCGGGCTGCCGAGGATGACCATGTCCAGCTCGCGCCCGTCCGCGGTCGTCAGCTCGCGCCGCGCAGCGCGCAGATCCGCGGTCGTGACATCGATCGCGGCGACCGGCGCGCGCCCCTGAAACGCGGCCTCGATCGTCGGCGCCTCTGGCGTGACGCCGACGATGTGGAAGAGCGCCACGCGTCCCGACGAGGCGGCCGCGGCCGCGAACGCTTTCAGGTGATCGATCGTCCTCCTGCAGCGCGCGCGGCACGCCGGCGAGCCGGACGAGCAGCTGCCCGGCGCGATGCTCCGTCAGGTGGAGGCCGACGGCTGGCACGCGGCCGGTGATCGCGCAGCAGATGTCGAGCAGATCGGGATAGCGTTCGGTGCGCGCGCCGATCACCGAGTTCGCGAACGCGATCGCGTTCGACTCGCCCCAGGCGATCTGCTGGCCGAAGCGCGGCCGCGCGTGCGTCTGATACGGCGCGCAGGTCCACGTCGGCACGGCGCCCATCCGCTCGTAGGCGAGCATCTGGCGCGCCGCCTTCGCCGCCCATTCCGGCGACACGGCCCAGTCCTTCCAGCCGCACTCGTCCACGCCGCTGACGTTGAGGCTCGTGGGCACGGCGACGCGCGCGCCGAGCCCCGCGAGCCGCTCGGCGAACTCCAGCGTCGCGTCGCCGAGATAGATCGTGCTGTCGACGTGCGCGTGCGAGATGTCCATCAGCTCGCGTGCGCCGTAGACGTCGGCCATCCGCGCGACGATCGACATCGCGAGCTCGGCGGCGGGGCCGCGGCGGCCGTCGAGCATCGCGCGATCGCGTTCGGTCAGAGTCAGCAAGCCTCGTTAACTATAATGCCGCGCATGCAGCACACACGATTCGCGGCAGGCGGCGCGCTCGCGATGGCCGCGTCGATTCTCGCCGCCGGACTCGCGCCGGTGAGCGCGCGGCAGCGGCAGGCGCCGATCGGCGCGAACGAGACGATTACCGTGCTGAAGCCGGCGCGCGTCTTCGACGGCGACGCCATGCACGAGGGCTGGGCGGTGCGCGTGAGAGGCGAGAAGATCGACGCCGTCGGCGCCGACGCGGGCGTGAGCGCGGCGGGCGCGCGCGTCATCGATCTGCCGGGCGCGACGCTCATGCCGGGACTCGTCGAAGGCCACTCGCACATCCTGCTGCACTCGTACAACGAGGCGTCGTGGACCGATCAGGTGTCGCGCGAAGGGCTCGCGCTGCGCGTGGCGCGCGCCACGAATCATCTGCGGGCGACGCTCGAGGCCGGCTTCACGACCGTACGCGATCTCGGCACCGAAGGCGCCGGCTACGCGGACGTCGAGCTGAAGCAGGCGGTGAGCCAGGGCATCGTGCCGGGGCCGCGCATTCTCGCGTCGACCCGCGCGATCGTCGCCACCGGGAGCTATCAACCGAAGTTCATCGCCGAGTGGAACGTGCCGCAGGGCGCCGAGGAAGCCGACGGCGTCGACAGCCTCACGCGCGTTGTTCGCGATCAGATCGGGCGCGGCGCCGACTGGATCAAGATGTACGCCGACTATCGCTGGGGGCCGATGGCGGGATCGAGGCCGACGTTCTCGATCGACGAGCTGAAGCTCGCCGTGGAAACCGCGAAGAGCGCGGGGGTGCCGGTCGCCGTCCACGCGAACACCGCGGAAGGGATGCGGCGCGCGGCGCTCGCCGGGGTCGAGACGATCGAGCACGGCGGCGAGGGGACGCCGGAGGTGTTCAAGCTGATGGTCGAGCAGCACGTCGCGCTGTGCCCGACGATCACGGCGGGCGCCGGGCCGTGGCCGCCGGCAAACCCGGAGTCGGCTGCGAACCAGCGCAAGCGCGCCAGCTTCAAAGCGGCGCTCGACGCGGGCGTGACGATCATCAACGGCAGCGACGTCGGCACGTTTCCGCACGGCGAGAACGCGCGCGAGCTCGAAGCGATGGTGGCGTACGGCATGGCGCCGACGGCCGCACTGAAGAGCGCGACCTCCGCCGCCGCGCGCGTGCTGCACATGGAGACGCAGATCGGTTCGGTCAAGCCGGGACTTTTCGCCGATCTCGCCGCGTTCGACGGCGACCCGACGAAGGAGATCGGCGCGCTGCGCCGCGTGAAGTTCGTGATGAAAAATGGAACGATTTACCGTCAGTAGTTCAGCCAGTACGCGAGCTTCACGAGAAACACGTTCTTCGGCGGGACGCCGAAGATGCCGCGCATGTCGCGGCCGAACCGGTAGTCGCCGAGCACGGCGTCGTTCTCCCGCGCCTGCTGCCAGACGACGAACAGGGTCGAGCCTGGACGGTATTCCCACCGCAGCACGTTGGTCGTCCGGAACGATTTCACGTTGAAGTCGGGATCGCCGCTCCCGGCGCGGTCGTACGCGAACGGCGCGTAGCGGTCTGCGTACGCGAGCGCGCGGCCGTTGACCAGCTCCTTGAACGCGTCGTAGCTGCCGCCCGACACGAACGGCTCCGCGTACAGCTGCAGCGACAGGTTCGGCGTCATCGGGTAGTTGACGCGCTCGGTGAATGCGACGGTCGTCTGGTCGAGATGGCCGAAGACGTAGTGGGCGCGCGCATCGGTCACGAGCCCGGTCCACTGCTCCTGATTGTTCGCGCGGCCGTGGCGGACGCCGCTCGTGATCTCGAGCGCGGCGATCGGACGATAGGTGAGCGTCAGCTCGAGGTCGCGGAACCACGAGCCGACGCCGTTGCGGCCACCGCCGAGGAACTCGTTCAGCGACACCTGCCGCCGCTTGTCGGTCCTGATCCACGACCAGAACGTATCGAACCCCTCGGTCAGCACGATCGGGCCGCCGCGCGTCATCCGATCGTCGGAGCTGAGCTTGTTCGTGTTCGCGCCGGCGCCGGCCTCCCAGTTGTTCGCGAACGTCGCGTTCGCGTTCACGTTGGCGCCGTTGACCAGCAGATCGCCGTCGTTGTTCCACGTCGCGTACTCGTTGACGTTCAGCTGACGGCTGCGGAACCAGCGGTTCGGAACGTCGCTGCGCACCTGGAACCAGTTGAGCGTCCAGCGCTCGTCGGCGCGCCGCAGGAAGCCGGCGTCGTTCAAATCGAAGCCGGGCGACTTGAAGCCGAACTGCGACATGAAGCGAACGCGCTGGCCGCCGATCTTGGCGACGCCGATCCGGCCGCTCGATCCGCCGAGCGACGTGCGCGACGGATCGAAGGCGAACGCCGCCGCGTCGGGCCGCTGGTAGTAGTGCCGGCTGTCCTGCTGCAGGTTCGCGATCGCGGCCGCGTCGCCGTGCACGCTCGTCGCGGCGAGATAGCCGGTGAGGCTGTAGCGCGCCTTGAAGCGCGCGTCGAAGTCGAGGCCGCCGGTGAACGCGCGATCCGGGACGATCTGCAGCGCCTCGGGCAGGCGGCGGACCGTCGACGTGAACATCGCGCCGACCGACGACTGGTTCGCGAACTCGCGCCGCACGCGGCCGACGGTGTAGTTGGTCGTCGGCTCCACCGACTGCTGCGAGCGAATCCCGTTGTCGAGAATCGTGGCGGTCTCTTCCTGCGTGACGGCATGCATGACGCCGAGCGAGAAGCGCCCGACGCGCCCGGTCAGCTTGCCGGCGCCGAGAATCGTCGACTGCGCCGGATAGTCGGTGACGATGCCGTCGCCGCTCGGCAGCGTGTCGGCGCCCTGCGGCGCACGGCCCACGCGGCGCGAATAGAACAGCGAGCACGGACCATCCCAGCAGTCCGAGTCGAAGCTGAAGACGCCGGAGCCCTCGACGAAGAACGGCCGCCGCTCGGTGAAGAACGTCTCGAACGCCGTCAGATTGACGACCGCGGGATCGGCCTCCACCTGGCCGAAGTCGGGATTGAAGGTGGACGTAAAGGTGAGGCCCGGCGTCAGCGCGTATTTCACGTCGAGACCGACCGCGGCGTTGCCCGCCGACGGCGACAGCAGCGCGTTGTCGCCCGGCCGCTGCCGCGTGAGGCTCGCGACGGTGTACGGCACGAGCTCGATCTTCTTCGGCGACGCGCGCATTGAAAGCCCGGCGAGCTCGCCGAACGACGACACGTAGCCGTTCGCGCTGCGCGCGAGCAGCGGCCACGTGGACGTCTCGTTGAGGCGGCCGATCGATCGCGACACGGCGAAGCCGAACGTGAGCGCGTCGCTCTGCGTGAAGCGCAGCTGCGAGAACGGGATGCGGAACTCGGCCGACCAGCCGTCGGCCTCGCGCGACACCTTCACGTCCCACACCGCGTCCCAGCTGTCGTCGCGGTTGGTGTCGTTCGTCCAGTAGCCGTCCTCTTTCACGCCGGCGGGGTTCACGGCGAACTCGAAGGCGGTGCGCCGATCGTGGTACGAATCGATCAGCACGCGGATCCAGTCCGACGGCGACTCGGCGTCGCGGCGCGTGAGGTAGCCCACGATGCGTTCGGGATCGCTGTCGAACGCGTGGACCTGAACGAAGAGCGTCGTCGCGTCGTAGAGGACGCGGAACTCGGTCCGCTGCGAAGGGCGTCCGCCTTCCTGCGGCTCGCGCTGCACGAAGGCGTCGACGGCCGGCGCGCCGCGCCACGCCTGATCGCTGATTTCGCCGTTCGCGCGGACGGCCTGCGCGGCGAGCGGCGCAGCGTCGGCGCGGTCCACCACCGCATCGACGGCCGTGGCGAACGCCAGCGCTGCGAGGAAGAGCATGAAGGCCGCCTGGATTAGACGAACCGGCAGGCGCGTTGGTTGGCGGGCACGCGCCGCTCCGAATGGTATCGTACGCCATGGCCTTCACGACGCTGATTTCGACCGCTGCGCTCGCGCAGCGGCTCGGCGATCCCGCCTTCGCGATCGTCGACTGCCGATCGAAGCTCGACGATGAGGCGTGGGGCGCGCGTGAATACAAGAGGTCGCACGTTCCAGGCGCCGTGTACGCGGATCTCAACGCGGATCTTTCGGGACCGAAGACGGGCGGCAACGGACGGCATCCGCTTCCCGATCCGATCGCGCTCGCGCGCACGTTCGGCCGGCTCGGCATTGCGAGCGGCGTGCAGGTGGTCGCCTACGATCAGGACAACGGCATGTGGGCGAGCCGTCTGTGGTGGCTGCTGCGATGGCTCGGCCACGACGCCGCCGCCGTGCTCGACGGCGGCTTCGCGAAATGGATTGCCGAAGGACGGCCGACCGAGAGCGGTGAGACGCGCCGCGAGCCGCGCGAGTTCGCCGCCGCGCCGCACGCCGAGATGGTCGCCGACGTCGCCGAAGTCGCTGCACGCGCCGGCGCGCGCGACTGGCGCCTCGTCGACGCGCGCGCGCCCGAGCGCTATCGCGGCGAGGTCGAGCCGATCGACCGTACGCCCGGCCACATTCCCGGCGCGGTGAATCATTTCTTCCAGACGAACATCGAGCACGGCGTTTTCAAGACGC
>QHWK01000225.1 GCA_003223775.1 Acidobacteriota bacterium | reverse complement strand
ATGTGCGCCGGCATCGGCGCGCGCGTGCCGACGTGGGACTCGCGCACGTCGTTCGGCGACACGAATCTCCTCGTCACCACCGAGGAGATGGGACGCCATCTCGCCGCGGCGCTCGGCGGCCGCCCCGCCATCCTCATGCGCGGCCACGGCGCCGTCGTCGCCGGCGCCTCGATCCGCGAGGCTGTGTTCAATGCAATTTACCTCCAGCTCAACGCCTCTCTGCAGATGAAGGCGCAGGCGCTCGGCGACGTCACGTTTCTCAGCGAGGGCGAAGTCGCGGCCGTCCTGAAGACGCGCGGGGCGTACACGTTCGAGCGCGCCTGGGAACGCTGGTGCCGCCGCGCCGGCCGGCCCTACGACGCGCGGCCGATGGACGGGCCGCTCGCGGGACGCTGACCGGATGACGACCGACGTGCTCGTGGTCGGCGCCGGCCCCGTCGGCCTCACGCTCGCAGTCGACCTCGGGCGGGGCGGCGTGCGCTGTACGTTGATCGAACGAAAAGCGGCGCCGGAATTCCTGCCGAAGATGGAGCGGTGCAACGCGCGGACGATGGAAATCTTCCGCCGCATGGGCCTCGCGGATCGGATTCGCGCCGCCGGCCTCGATCGGAACGTCCCGATGGACGTCTACGTTGCGCTCGCGATGAACGAGCCGCCGCTCCTGCGGCTCCCGTACCCGTCGGTTGCGGACGCCGAGGCGCAGATCGCCGCGTGCGACGACGGCTCGATGCCGCGCGAGCCGTATCAGCTGATCTCGCAGTACACGCTCGAACCGCTGCTGAAAGCCGTCGCGGAAGAATTGCCGACCGTGGACGTGCGATACGGGCACGAGTTCCTGTGCCTGGCGCAGGACGAAAGGGGCGCGTCGGCGACCGTCCGCGATCCCGACGGCGGCACGATCGACATCCACGCGCAGTTCATCGTCGGGTGCGACGGCGGATCGAGCGCTGTGCGTAAACAGCTCGGGATTCAGCTGCGCGGCGACGGCAACCTGCTGCGTCTCCATCAGGCGCTCTATTTCGCGCCGGATCTGTTCGAGCGGATCCCGATTGGCCGCGGTCCCGGACGAGGCCGCCACTATCACATCGCCGACGACCAGGCGACGTTCCTGATCATGCAGGACTCGACGAAGCACTGGACGCTGCACGCCGTCGTCGATCGGCCCGAGGCGATGCGCGCGCAGTTCGAGCGCACGATCGGCATTCCAGTGCCGTACGAGATGCTGTACGTGGGCGAGTGGAAACAGAATCTGCTGCTCGCGGATCGGTACGGCGAGGGCCGCGTGTTCTTCGCCGGCGACTCCGCGCACCTGATGATTCCCACCGGCGGCCTCGGGATGAATACCGGCGTTGGCGACGCGATCGATCTCTCGTGGAAGCTGCAGGCGACGCTCGCCGGGTGGGGCGGCCCGAATCTGCTGCGCTCGTACGAAATCGAGCGGCGGCAGGTCGGCGATTTCAACGTCGGCGCTTCGCGCTACGCGTCGCTCGGCCGCCGCGCGTGGCGGTCGCAGTATCGGCCCGACATCCGCGACGCTACGCCGGCGGGAGAGGCGACGCGCGAGAACCTGGCGCGCGTCGCGAACGTCGAGCAGCGCAAGACCAACGAGATGATCGGCGCCGAGCTCGGCTATCGCTACCTGGCGTCGCCGATCGTGTGGGACGAGCCCGGCGGACCCGAACGGCTCTTCCGCGAGTACGTGCCGACGACGTGGCCGGGCGCGCGGCTGCCGCACGTGTGGCTCGAGCCGGGGCGATCGGTGCACGACGCGATCGGCGACGGCTATACGCTGCTGCGCCTCGGTGGCACGCGCGCCGACACCGGCGATCTCGAGGGTGCGATGCGCGCCACCGGCGCGCCGTTCGAGGTGTTGACGATCGACGCGGCCGCGCCGCGCGACGTGTACGGCTACGACCTGATCCTGATCCGCCCCGATGTCCACGTGGTCTGGCGCGGGCACGCGGCGCCGCGCAATGCGGCCGAGATCGCCGCTGTCGCCGTGGGCCGCTGATTTCCCTTACCGTTTCAACATCGCGGCGAGCGGCCGACCGGCGTCGGCGAGCGCTTCGGGATCGACCGGGATCCGCCGCTCGATCAATCGGCGAGCGATCGCAAGATCGCGCTGCACATTGATCCCCATCGCGTAGGTCAGACATCCGTCGTGGACCTCGAACACGATCGCGCGATTCGCGTCGAGGGGCCGGTGCACACGCGCGGCGTCCGCAACCGGCCATCCGACGCCCTGCAGATAGAGGTCGTACTGCTCGGACCAGAACGAGGGCACGGGCGCGTATTCATCTCTGGCGCCGGCGGCGTTGCGGCCAGCGGACGCGCCGTGATCCTGCGCGTGGATCCAGTTCTCGAGGCGGACGAGGCCGCCGCGGCCCGGAAAGCGCACGCAGTCGCCCGCGGCGAAGATCGCCGGATCCGACGTGCGGCACTGGGCGTCCACCACGATCCCGTCGTCGACGGCGAGACCGGCGCCATGGGCGAGCGCGACGTCCGGCTTCGACCCCGTGCCGACGACGACGAGATCGGCCTGCGCCGTGGCGCACGTGGGCCGCGTGCACGCATGCGCTCGTGCGCTCGTCGCAGACGCGCGCGAGAATGCGCGGCGCGACCTCCAGCACCGTCGTCTTCACGCCGAGCGTTGCGGCCGACGCGGCCACTTCGAGGCCGATCAGCCCGCCGCCGATCACGAGGAGATCGCGCGCGTCGCCGAGCGCCGCCCTTAGCGCGCGGGCATCGGCGTCGGTGCGGAGGTAGCAGACGCGCGGCGTGCCGATCGGCAGCTGCGGCATCTCGCGCGGCGCCGAGCCGGTGGCGAGCACCAGCGCGTCGTACGGCATCCGCCGGCCGTCGGCGAGGACGATGGCGCGCGCGCCTCGATCGATCGCCGCGCAGGCGGCGCCGAGCTCGAGCGCCACGCCGTGGCCGGCGATGCCCGCCGGGCCCGCGATCGGCGCGTCCTCGGGCGACGCGCGCCCGAGCAGCACCGTCTTCGACAGCGGCGGCTTCTCGTACGGCTCGCACGCCTCGCGCGTGATGAGCGACACCGACGCGCCGGGATCCTGCCGCTTCGCCGCGATCGCTGCGAACACGCCGGCCGGTCCGCCGCCGACCACGACGATGCGGCGGGCGGTCACGCGCGCAGCGCAGCCATCATGTCGCCGATGTACTCGTCGTGCTCCGAGATGACGACCATGAGGGACCACGGCCGCAGCTGCGCGAGCGTCTTCGACAGCTCGGGCGGCGGCGCCGTCGACGCGCCGACGAGAAAGGCGGTCGTCGTCACGCGGCAATCGCTGCAGGCGCGGCCGACGGCGGCGGCGGCGGGCGCGAGCCCGCCGGGGCCGGCGACGAGGACGACGAGATCCGCCGCCGCGATCGCATCGTCGAGGCGCCGGGGCGCGCCGGTCAGATCGTGCAGCGCGCCGGCAGGCCCGGCCGTGTAGAACGTCGCGTGCCGCCATTGGTCGGCGGCCAGCTTCGCGACGACGTCGGCCGCCGCGGCGTCGAGCGCAATCACCGCGATCGCGCGCGGCAGCGAGTTGGGCGCCTGGACGCGGAAGCGCGCTTCCGCCGCCGACGTCATCCGCGCCGACTCGGTCTGCATGCTCAGACCGACGCGGGCGCCACCGCAGGACGCGCGATCAGGACGTCGCGCGCGCCGTCGGTGAACGGCACGTCCGGCGGCAGCACGATCGCCGCCGAGCGGACCTTCTGGTGCTCGGGATCGACGCCGGGCGGGACGACGCCCTTGTCAGTGAGCGCTTTCAGCGCGCGCAGGAGGCGATGGCGCGCCATGATGATGCCGTTGTCGGTCGAGACGAGGTTCTCCTTCGTGCGATCGACGATCGGCCCCATGCTCTCCTGCAGCGAGGCGTCCTGCATCGCAATCCCTTCGACGCCGCTGAAGCTGCGTCCCGCCTTCTGCGCCGCTCGGTCGATCAAGTAGTCGTTGTCCTTGTTCGCGAGCGGCCGGAACGTCCCCGGCACGTAGCGGACGTGAATGCCCTTGCCGTCGCGCATCGCCGAGAGCTCCGCCGGCGCGAGATCGCGGACGGGATGATAGTCGTAGCTCCACGCCCAGCAGTTCTCGTCGTCGATCGGGATCCAGAAGTGGCCGTGGACGGCGTGCGTGCCGCGCGGCGCGATCATCGTGAACGACGGCATCACCCACTGCGTGATGCGCCAGTAATACTGTCCGCCTTCGGCGTTGCGCCGCGCGCCGATGTACAGCCCGCCGGGACTCTCGACGACCTCGAACACCGGGCGCGCGTCGCTCAGGTTGTACTGGTTGCCGCGCGCGCCCTTGAAGAGCGGATCGGAGTCGAGGTCGCCGCGGTGCAGCCACGACACGTGGCTCGAGTCGATGCCGCCCTCCATGGCCTGCAGCCAGTTGCTTTCCTGCCAGCGCTTGCTCGCGAAGGTCTGGCTGCGCGGCACTGTCGCGAACTCCCACTCGGGCAGCGGCGGCGGCGCCGCCGCGTCGCCCATGTAGGCCCACAGCACGCCGCCGCGCTCGACGAGCGGATACGATCGCAGCCTGATCTTCTTCGCGAACCCGGACGCGTCGGGCTCCGACGGCACTTCCACGCACTGGCCCGTGACGTCGTACTTCCATCCGTGGTACGAGCAGCGCAGGCCGCACGCCTCGTTGCGGCCGAACCAGAGCGAGACGCCGCGATGCGCGCAGAACTCGTCCATCAGGCCGTAGCGCCCCTCGCTGTCGCGAAACGCGATCAGCCGTTCGGAGAGCAGCTTCACGCGGACCGGCGCGCAGTCGTTCTCCGGCAATTGATCGGAAAGGAGCGCCGGAAGCCAGTAACTGCGGAACATCCGGCCCATCGGCGTGCCCGGACCGGTGAGCGTCAGCAGATCGTTCTGTTCCTTCCTGAGCATCGTCTCACCGCGTGAATGGTCTGACCTTTGACCGTCTCGTATACTGAACTCGGGATTATGCCGTCGCGGATTGAACTGTGCAAGGTGGAGGAGGTCGGCGCGGGCGAAGTGCGGAAGGTGGAAGCGGGTCCTCTGACGCTGGCGGTCTACAACCTGGACGGCGAGTTCTGCGTCACCGACGATGCGTGCACGCACGGTCCGGGATCGCTCTCGGAAGGCTTCGTCGAGGGCGACGTCGTCGAGTGCAACTTCCACCAGGGCAGGTTCAACATCCGCACGGGCGAGGTCGTCGGGCCGCCGCCCATGGACGGGCGCGAGCCGCCGCTTCGCAAGACCTTGATCGTGCGAGTAGCGGAGGAAGGTCGAGAGCGCGTGCCGATTCCGATCGAGGCCGTAGGGCCAGAAGTCGTCGCCCATCTCGCGGCGCGTCTCCTCGACGTGCGCGGTGAGCCACGGCAGCATCGCCGCGGGCGCCGCGGTTTCGGCGAGCGCCGCGTAGGTCTCGCGCTGCGCCGCGGTGAACGCCTTCTGCAGCGACTGCGCGATCCACCGATCGCGCTCGTACACGTCGCGGCGGATCGCGACGACGTGCATGATCGGAAAGATGCCGCTGCGCCGGAAGTACTCGCGCTCGACGGCGGCGAAGTCCTCGAACAGGCGGACGACGCGGCCGCTGCCGTCGAGAAACGTCGACGGCGTCCGCGGCGTGTAGAGCGCGTCGATCGCTCCCCGCGCGAGCATCGACGCGAGCGTCTCCCCGGGCCCGATGCGCTCGACGCGAATCGACGCCGGCAGATCGAGCGCCAGCTTCTCGGGCCGCCCCGGCTGCTCCTGTCCGCCGACGACGTAGGCGACGCTCGGCACGGCGACGCCGTGGTCGTCGGCGAGCGTGCCGCGGATCCACACGCAGGCGGTGAGCTGGAACTCCGGGCAGCCGACGCGCCTGCCGATGAGATCGTGCGGCGTCCTGATGCCGCTGCCCGCGTGAACGTAGATGCCCGAATGGCGGAACGCGCGCGACGGAAAGATCGGGATCGCGACGAAGGGCGGCGCCTCCTGGAAGAGCGAGAGGACGTACGACGACAGCGACATTTCGGCGACGTCGAACTCGCGGTGGCGCAGCATGCGGAAGAACGTCTCTTCCACCGGCAGCGCGAGCCAGTTGAGCTCGATGCCGTCCGGCCGGACGCGGCCGTCGACGAGCGCGCGCGTGCGGTCGTAGTCCGAACAGGCGAGCGAGAGTCGAAGCGGGGCCATGCAGCGCAGTTGACGGCGACGACCAGCCGAACGGTATATTAAGTCCGCTTCCGCCTATGGCTGAAAAAGTGCTGGCCGCCGTAAAGGTAGGACCTTCGACGACCGAGCTCCGCGAGCTGGATCTGCCTCCGATTCCCGACGACGCCGCGTTGATGAAGGTGGCGGTCGCGGGCGTGTGCGGCACCGACGTCACACAGTATCGTCTGCCGCTGCGCAACGGTCCGCTCGTGATGGGCCACGAGAACGTCGGGTATCTCGCCCGCGTCGGAAAGACCTTCGCGGCGCACAAAGGGCTGGCGGAAGGCGATCTCGTGTTCCTCGAGCACTACCTCCCGTGCGGCCACTGCGAGTGGGACCACATGGGCGAGTACCGGCACTGCGCCGCCACCGAGTGGTTCTACGACGCGAACGCGATCCGGTACGGCTATACGTCGATGTCGATCGCGCCCGGGCTGTGGGGCGGGTTCAGCCACTATCTCTATCTGCCGCTGAACGCCGTGCTGCACAAGGTGCCCGCGGGGCTGTCGACCGAGCATGCGGGGCTCGGCACGCCGATGTCGAACGGGATCCAGTGGACGCTCATCGACGGCGGGGTCGGCTACGGATCGACGGTCCTCATTCAGGGACCCGGGCAGCAGGGCCTCTGCTGCCTGATGGCGGCGAAGCAGGCCGGCGCCGATCTCGTCATCGTCACCGGGACGTCGAAGGACACGCGCCGCCTCGAGGTGGCCTCGGCGTTCGGCGCCGATCACGTCATCGACGTGCAGCGCGAGGAGCCGCTCGCGCGCATTCTCGAGATCACGAACGGCCGCGGCGTGGACGTCGCGATCGATTGCACGGTCGGCGCCGGCACCGCGCCGACGCTCGTCGGCATCGAGGCGCTCAAGCGGCGCGGCGGCACGATGGTCGTGCAGGGCGAGGGCAACCAGGAGTTCCCGAATTTTCCGATCGGCCGCCTGACGCGCAAGGGGATCACGCTCAAGAGCGCGCGCGGGCATTCGTACCGGGCCGTCGAGCTCGCGCTGCGCCAGCTGGCGTCGCACCGGTTCCCCCTCGATCTCATGATGACGCACACCTTCGGCCTCGCCGACGTCGACTACGCGATCAAGTCGGTCGGCGGCGAAGGCGCGCCGGGCGCGATTCACGTCACGGTCATGCCGTGGAAGTAGGATCGTCGGCCGCGCTCGAGATCAAACAGCAGCTCGCCGACGCGGTGCGGATGCTCGCGCGCGCGGAGATCGTCGATCACAGCGGCCACGGCAGCGCGCGGCGGGACAATCGGTCCTTCTACATCAACTCGGGCGCCTCCACGCGCGGCACGCTGGCCGCCGATGACATCGTCGCCGTCGATTTCGACGGCGCGCTCGTCGAGGGCGGCGCCAGACCGCCGCTGGAGTTCTACCTGCACGCGGAAATCTACCGCGCGCGCGCCGACGTGCACGCGATCATGCACACGCATCCGCGCTGGTCGACGCTGCTGACGATGGTCGGCGCGCGCTACGAGGTGGTCTATGCACAGGGCGCGCTGCTCGCGGGCGTCGCGGTGTTCGATTCGCCGCTCTCGGTGAGCACGCGGGAGATGGGCGAGCAGGTGGCGGCGGCGCTCGGCCGCGGGCCGGCGGTGCTCTTGAAGTCGCACGGCGCCGTCATCGTCGGATCGAACATCGTCGAGTGCTTCGCGCTGTCGGCGTACCTCGAGGAGAACGCCTCGCGTCAGTACCTCGCCATGCAGATCGGCACGCCGTACGTGTTCAGCGACGCCGAGCAGCGGTGGTTCCGCGAGCGGCTCGGCACGCCGAGCCTGTTCCGGAAAACCTGGGATCACTACCGCTCGAAGCTCTGACTGATTGCGGCGGCCGTGATTCTGAAACCGCGCGCTTACTGCCCGCGGCGCGCGAGGCTGTGGCGAACGCGGCGCTGGATGTCGCCGACGTGCTTCGCCATGATGGCGTACGCGGCGTCGCCGTCATGGCTGCGGATCGCCTCGAAGAGCTGCTCGTGGAAGAGCGTGTTCTTGAGGCGATGGCGCGCGCGCGTCGAGACGTCGAGCACCGCGGCCGCGTCGGCCGTGAGATCGGCGAGCGCGTTCATCAGGACGATGAGCGGCAGGTTGCGGGTGCAGTCGGCGACGGTGCGGTGGAAGCGCGACGCCGTCGGGCGGAACGGGCCCGTCCGGCGCGCGGCTTCGATCTTTTCCTGCGCGATGACGCCCTGGAGGCGGACGATGTCCTCCCGGCGCGCGCGCAGCGCCGCGAGGCGCGCGATCGGCGGCTCGATCAGCATGCGCGCTTCGGTGAGCTCGCGATGCGAGGTGCGGCCGAGGCCGAGCACCAGCGCGAGCGAGCGCAGCACGGGCTGGTGATCGAGCTGCAGGACGAAGGCGCCGCCGTCGGCGCCGCGCCGGATCCGCAGGACGCCGACCTCCTCGAGCGATCGGTAGGCTTCGCGCACCGAGACGCGGCTCGTCTTGAACTGGCGCGCCATCTCGCGCTCGGCCGGCAGCTTGTGGCCGGCGAGCAGGCGGCCTTCCGTGATCTGCTTCTTGATCCGGTGGACGATCGCCTCCGAGACTCGGGCCTGACCTCTCGCGGCAGCGGGCATGGGCCCTTATTCTCCGGGATGGCGCCGGGCCGGTCAACAAAACTTCACGCGCGCGGCGCGGAAAGGTAGGACCATTGCCTTCGCCGCCGGCCGCGTGCCACACTACGGCGCCCGATCGAGCCGCCATGTCGCAGTTGGCCGCCTCCACCCACGCGAACGCGGCTCCTCCCCGCGCCGCCGCTCCGTTGCCGACGCCGGCGGCCGACGCCCGCGCGCTCGTCCTGCTCGCGGCGCTCGCGCTCGCGGCCCTCGTCTTCCGGCTGCTGCCGCTCGGGATCGAGCCGCGCGCCCACTCCGCGCTCGCGATCGCCGCGTTCATGGTCGCCTGCTGGATGACGCAGGCGCTCGACCACGGCATCGCGGGGATTCTCGGCTGCTTCCTCTTCTGGATGCTCGGCGTCGCGCGGTTCGAGACGGCCTTCTCGGGCTTCGCCGACACGACGCCGTGGTTCCTCTTCGGCGCGATCTGCTTCGGGCTGATGGGCAGCAAGTCGGGCCTGGCGCGCCGCCTCGCCTACATCATCATGCAGCGGATCGGCTACAGCTACCCGCGCCTGCTGCTCGGCCTCATCGTCTCGAACTTTCTCCTCACCGCCGTCGTGCCGTCGGGCATCGCGCGCGTCGTCATCATGGCGGCGATCGCGATGGGGCTCATCGAAGCGTTCGGCGTCGATCGGCGGAGCAACATCGCGCGCGGGATGTTCGTGATCCTCGTCTACCAGGCGACGATCTTCGACAAGATGCTCATCGCGGGCGCGTCGTCGATCACGGCGCGCGGCGCGATCGAGCGCTTCGGCCAGGTGGACGTGCTCTGGAGCCGCTGGTTTCTCGCCTACGTGCCGTGCGACATCCTCGTGATGATCGTCGCCTGGCGGCTGGCGCTGTGGATGTATCCGCCTGAGATCGCGGCGCTGCCTGGCGGCGCGGAGTTCCTGCGCGGCCAGCTGAAGGCGATGGGCCGCTGGTCGAGCGCCGAGATCAAGGCGCTCGTCCTGATGCTCGTCGCGATCGGGCTGTGGGTGACCGACTTCGTGCACCACATTCCGCCGCCGATGATCGGCCTCGGCATCGGCCTGCTCTCGCTGACGCCGCGCATCGGCGTGCTCGACGCCGAGGACGCGCGGAAGGTGAACTACCTGCCGATCTTCTTCGTCGCGGCGGCCGTCGGCCTGACCAACGTCCTCGTGCAGACCAAGGCGCTCGACATCGTCACGAGCGGGCTCTTCGAGTGGATGAAGCCGCACATCACCGGCAGCATCTGGTCGACGATGATCCTGTACTGGTCGGCGTTCGCCTATCACATCGTCATCGGCAACGAGATCGCGATGCTCTCGACGTCGCTGCCGATCCTCATGGCCTACGCGCGCGAGCACGCGATGAACCCGCTCACGCTCGGCATGATCTGGACCTTCGGCGCGGGGCCGAAGATTTTCATGTACGAATCGGCGGTGCTCGTCGTCGGCTATTCGTACGGCTATTTCACCAACCGCGACATGATGAAGGTGGGCGCCGTGCTGTCGGTCGTCACGGCGTTGATCCTGCTGCTGCTCGTCCCGCTCTACTGGCCGCTCATCGGCATTACGCGGTAGAGACC
>QHWK01000906.1 GCA_003223775.1 Acidobacteriota bacterium | reverse complement strand
CCGTTCTCCGCGCCTCCGTCGCCGGCACCGGCCGATCGGTGCGCGCGGCCATCAGCACGGTGGCCTCGTGCGGCACCATCAGCTTCTGCCCGGCGCCGACGCGCGCCGTCGCCGAGAGGTAGTTCGCTTCGGCGAGGTCGGCCTTGTTCACGTGGAGCTTGCGCGCGATGAGCGGCAGCGTGTCGCCGCGCTTGACGGTGTAGTACTTCAGCGACGCGAGATCGGCGGGCGGCGCGTCCGCGAGCTTGGCCTCGACGATGCCGGCGGTGCCGACCGGCACCTTCAGCTCGTAGTGGGTGGCCTTCACCGGCGTCGTCCACCGGCGGAGCTCCGGGTTCAGCGCCTGGATCTCGTCGATCGGCGAATCGGTCCACTCGGCGACGCGGCGCAGGTCCACCGGCCGCGGCAGTGTGACCCTGTCGTAGGCGTGCGGCGGCTCGGGCTCGAAGTCGAAGCCGTATTGCGACGGGTTGCGCGCGATCACGATCGCCGCGAGGATCATCGGCACGTATTCCCGCGTCTCGCGGGGCAGCAGCTTCGGCTTGGCCGCGAGCGACCAGAAGTCGTCGAGGCGCGCCGCCCTGATAGCGCGCTGCATGCGTCCGGGCCCGCCGTTGTACGACGCGAGCGCGAGATGCCAGTCGCCGTTGAAGAGCTTGCTCAGCGTGCGGAGATATTTCGCCGCGGCGACGGTGGCCTTCTCGGGATCCGAGCGCTCGTCGATGTACCAGTCGCGCCGCAGGCCGTTTTCGAGCGCCGTCCCCGTCATGAACTGCCAGACGCCCTTCGCCTTCACGCGCGACAGCGCGTTCGGCTTGAACGCGCTCTCGACGAGCGGGACGTACGCGAGATCGAGCGGCAGCCCCTCGGCGCGGAAGACGTTCTGAATCATCGGCAGGTACTTGCTGCCGCGCTTCATCCCCTCTTCGATGAAGTCGTGAAGCCGTCCTTGGAACAATTCGATGTAGGAGAGGACACGCTGGTTCAGTGGGATCGGAATGTCGTGGTTCGCGTTCTCGAGATCCGACTGGACGGCGGCCTTCAGCTCGCGCGTCGCGGGCGGCGTGCCGATGCTCGTCGACAGCGCGAGGAGTTCGTCGATTGTTGCAGGCTCGTACTTCTTTTCTGTAAAGCCGTCGCCCGTCGCCAGCGCGCGCACCTCGTAGGTGCTGATGCGATCGACGAGGCGATCGAAGTGCTCGCGGCTCTCGCTGCCCCGCCTTGAAGTGGCGATCGGACGTGGCAATCAGCGTGACGACGGGATCTTCGACCGGCGGCGGCGCCGGAGGTGGTACGGAATCCGCTACTGCGTGGACACCAACGGCTTGGGCCGGCGTGATGACCGGCGCCTGTTTGAGACTCGAGCCACAGGCCGTGGCGAACGGAATCAGCGCGACGACGAAACGGCGCTGCCAGTGAGTTCCGAGCATTCGGGCGCTCCGCGACGGCGATCGACCGACACTCCTGCTTCGGTCGTTCGCGTCGTAAGTCGCCCCCACCGCGGGGGCTCCGTGTTCTTCAACGCGGGGAGGGCTGGGGACGCCCCCGCACCATGGTTGAGGCAGTCTATCAGACCGTCGGGTCCTGGTCAACAATAAGTCCAGTAGGCTCACCAATAGCAGTAATTTAACCCCGCCACGGCGCGATCGAGAAGATGCGGTGCTGTTCCCCGAGATCGCGCGCCGCGGGCGTGACGATGGCGCGCTCGGAGACCACGAGTTTTCTGCCTGACTGAATGGCGCGGCGAACGTCTTCCTCACAGACGAACGTGAGCGGCGTCTGGTCGGCCGCGCGCGCCGGCGCCACAGCGGGGTCCGACCCCGCTCCGACGCCGGTATGCCCCCGCTCCGACCCCGCTTTGAAGCCGCGGGTGCCGAGGAACTCATCGATCCGGCGGGAGAGGGCTTCCGCGCTGATGCCGGTCGGCACGGGCGCACGCTCCGGCGCCGACGGCAGCCGCCGGCTCCCGACGCCGTCGGGGGTCACCGACTGGCTCCCGACCCCCGGCCGGTCCCAGCGGCTGACGACCGGCGACACTTCGTACGCCAGACGCTTGATGTTGAGAAGATGCCGCGGCGAGATGTTGTCCGACGTGATGTTGCCGCCGTAGCCGCCGCACCCGAGCGTCATCGCCGGATCCAGCCCCGTCGACAGCCCCACCGACCCGTGCGTCGCCGGCGTGTTGACGCAGATGCGGAACGCCGGCTTGTGGAGGCCGAACTCGAGGATCACCTGCTCGTTCTGCGAGTGGATCGCCATCGTGTGGCCCATGCCGCCGTACCGCAGAATCTGTTTGCAGCGTTCGCAGCCCTCCCGCCAGTCCTTGACGACGTAATACGACAGCACGGGACACAGCTTCTCGATCGACAGCGGGTAGTCGCGGCCGACGCCTTCGAGCGGCGCGAGCAGCACGCGCGTGCTCGCCGGCGCGGCGATGCCGCACTTCTCCGCGATGAAGACCGCGGACTTGCCGACGAGCGCCGGGTTCGGCAGCCGTTGCGGCGTAACCAGCAT
>QHWK01000224.1 GCA_003223775.1 Acidobacteriota bacterium | reverse complement strand
CACGTTCAAGTATCTCGACGCGCTGGCGCAGCGCGACGCGATCAAGACGCGCATCACCGAGCTGTGGAACTACCCGAAGGTGACCGCGCCGCGCTACGAAGGGCGCCATTGGTTCTACAACCGCAACAGCGGCCTGCAGCGCCAGTCGGTGGTCTTCACGCGCGAGACGCTCAACGGCACCGAGACGGTGGCGCTCGACCCGAACGCGCTGTCGCCGGACGGATCGATCGCGCTCTCGGATTTCGTGCCGGCGCCCGACGGTCAGCATTTCGCGTACGGGCAGTCGGAGGGGGGATCGGACTGGTCGACGGTGTACGTGCGCGAGCTCGCCACCGGACGTCAGCTGCGAGACGTCGTCAAGTGGGTGAAGTTCAGCGGCATCGCGTGGACCGAAGACGGCAAGGGATTCTTCTACGGCCGCTATCCGGAGCCGCGCGCCGGCAAAGCGCTCGAAGACGCCGTGCGCGACAAGAAGATCTACTACCACCGCCTCGAGACGCCGCAGTCGGCCGATCGGCTCGTCTACGAACGGCCGGAAGAGCCGATGCTCTTCATCGACGCCGACACCGACGAGACGGGCCGCTACCTGTTCTTTCAGACGAACAAGGGGACGAGCAACAAGAACGAGCTGTTCGTGAAGGATCTCGGCGATCCCCTGGCGCCGAAGCTCGACGCGCCGGTGAAAGCGCTCTATCCCGGCCACACCGCGGCCTACGATCCGCTCGGCGTCGTCAACGGCATGCTGTATCTCTTGACCGACCGCGACGCGCCGAACAAGAAAGTGGTCGCCGTGCCGATCGATCGGCCCGCGGTCGCCAACTGGAAGGCGATCGTCCCCGAGGCGAAGAACGCGATCGAGAACGCGCGGCTCGTCGCCGGGACGCTCGCCGTGAACGCGCTCGTCGACGTCGCGAGCGAGGTGAAGTTCTACCATCTCGATGGCTCGGCCGCCGGACGCATTGCGACGCCCGGCCTCGGCACCGTCAGCGGTCCGTTCGGCCGCTACGCACGGCCGGAAATCTTCTACACGTTCACGTCGCCGCTCTATCCCTCGACGGTCTTCCAGTTCGATCTCGCGACCGCCGCGAGCACGCCGTTCCAGCCGCCGAAGCTCACCTTCAATCCGGCGCTGTACACGACCGAGCGCGTTTTCGCGCCGTCGAAGGACGGCACGCGCGTGCCGCTGTTCATCACGCACAAGAAGGATCTCAAGAAGGACAGCGCCAACCCGACGATGCTTTACGGGTACGGCGGGTTCGACATCTCCGAGGTGCCGCGATTCCGTCCGGAGATTCCGGCGTTTCTCGAGCGCGGCGGAGTGTGGGCGACGGCCAACATGCGCGGCGGCGGCGAGTACGGCGAGTCGTGGCACGAAGCCGGGATGTTCGGCAGGAAGCAGAACGTGTTCGACGACTTCATCGCCGCGGCGGAGTACCTCGTGCGCGAGAAATACGCGTCGCCGCAGACGCTCGCCGTCATGGGCGGATCGAACGGCGGCCTTCTGGTCGGCGTGGTGATGGAGCAGCGTCCCGATCTGTTCGCCGTCGCGCTGCCGGCGGTCGGCGTGATGGACATGCTCCGCTATCACAGATTCACCGGCGGCGCCGCGTGGGCGACCGAGTACGGATCGTCGGAGAATCAGAAGGACTTCGGGTATCTCTTCAAGTACTCGCCGCTGCACAACGTGAAGGCCGGCACGTGCTATCCCGCGACGCTCATTACGACCGCGGATCACGACGACCGCGTCGTGCCGAGCCACTCCTTCAAGTTCGCGGCGACGCTGCAGGCGGCGCAGGGCTGCGGCCGGCCGGTGCTCATTCGCATCGAGACGCAGGGATCGCACGGCTATCGACCGACGGACAAACGGATCGCCGAGCTCGCCGACGAGTGGGCCTTCGCGCTGGCGAACATGCGCGCGCGGCAGCCGTCGACCGCGGCGCGCTGACGGGGATTGGGGGTTGGGGATTAGGGCCCCAATCCCCAATCCCCACGCTATACTCCACGGCACCACACTATGCAGAGACGGACATTCCTGACGGCCGGCAGCATGGCCGCCGTCGGTTTCGGAGTCAGTGCGTGCGGGCCGAAATCGGCGCCGAACGTCACGCCACGGCGGCCGGCGGTGAACCTCGCGCCGGTCAAGGCTTCCTGGGATCGCGTGATTCGGACGACGGTGGGGCTGCGGCCGCATCGGGACAGCGGCTTCGTGCTGAAGGCCGACAAGCTCGATGACAAGCTCGTCGTCCACAACTACGGCCACGGCGGCGCGGGGATGTCGCTCGCGTGGGGCACCGGGCTGATGGCCGCGGAGCTCGCCGCGGATCATCCGTCGCGGCAGGCCGCCGTGATCGGCTGCGGATCGGTGGGGCTCACGTGCGCGCGCCAGCTGCAGCGGCGCGGCTACGAGGTCACGATCTACGCGCTCGCGATTCCGCCCAACGTCACGTCGAACATGTCGCTCGCCGGCTTCACGCCGACCTCCGGCCTCGTCGAAAACGATCGCCGGACCGAGCAGTGGGACGCGCAGTATCTGCGCGCCGCCGACATCGCGTATCGCCAGCTGCAGCTCCTCGCCGGACCGCACTTCGGCGTATCGTGGCTCGACAACTACTCGCTCACCAACGACCTGCAGACGCAGCAGGGCGGCGGCGGCGAGCGCGTGAACCTGCAGGAGCGCTTCAACATCGGCCGTGAAGTGCTCGGCCCGGGCGAGCATCCGTTTCCGACGAAGTACGCCATCAGATCGCCGCAGATCCGGATCGAGCCGTCGATCTACCTCGACAATCTGATGCGCGACTTCGTCCTGTTCGGCGGCCGCATCGTGCTGCGAAAATTCGATACACCACGCGACCTGATGACGCTGCGCGAGCCGATCGTGATGAACTGCACCGGCCTCGGCGCGCGCGATCTGTTCGGCGATCAGGAGCTGGTGCCGCTCAAAGGCCAGCTGACGGTGCTCGTCCCGCAGCCGGAGGTGCAGTACCACACCAACGGCGGCGTGCCGCCGGTGCCCGGCGCGTCGCTCGGCATCCACATGATGGCGCGCAGCGACGGCATCGCGCTGGGGGGCACCTCGCAGCGCGGCGTGTGGACGCTCGAGCCCGATGAGGCGGAGCGCATGCGCGTCGTCGAGGGCCACATTCAGGTGTTCGGCGCGATGAAGGGCGCTCGCGCGTAGTCCCCTAATCCCCCAGTCCCCAGGTCCCATCCATCCGTGGCATCCGTGTTGCTCCGCTGAGCCTCGAAGGCGAGGCGCGTGACACGACAAGCTCTGCTGCAGCGATTCACGATTGCGTGCGTGTCGCTGGGCATGGCGACAGCCGTCGGTTGTCGGAGGAACACGGAATCAGGCGGCGCCGGAGCGGCGCCGCGCGGCGGCGTCGCCGGCGCGCCGCCGACCACGCATGTTGTTTCCGATCTCCCGCGCGGCGAATGGCGCATGGCGGCCGGCGACTACGGCAACCTGCGCTACAGCACGCTCGACGCGATCGACACCACAAACGTTCAGAACCTCCGCGTCGTCACCACGCTGAGCACCGGCATCCCGCATGGGCACGAAGGCCAGCCGCTCGTCGTGGACAACACGATGTACGTCGTGACGCCGTACCCGAATAATCTCCTCGCGATCGATCTCACGAAGACCGGCGGCGCGCTGAAGTTCACCTACGAGCCGCACCCGGATCCGCGCGCGGTCGGCATCGCGTGCTGCGACATCGTGAACCGCGGCGCGCACTACGCCGACGGCAAGATCGTCTACAGCCTGCTCGACGCGACCGTCGTCGCCGTGGACGCCAACGACGGCCACGAAGTGTGGCGCACGAGGGTCGGCAACATCGACGTCGGCGAGACGTTCACCGCCGCGCCGCTCGTCGTCAGGAACAAGGTCATCGTCGGCAACTCCGGCGGCGAGCTGGGCGTGCGCGGATACGTCGCGGCGCTGGATCTGGGCACGGGCAGGGAGCTGTGGCGCGCATACAACACGGGACCCGACGCGGACGTCAAGATCGGGCCCGCGTTCAAGGCGTTCTACCAGAAGGATCAGGGGAAGGATCTCGGCGTGTCGACGTGGCCGAGCGACCAGTGGAAGCTCGGTGGATCGACCGTGTGGGGGTGGATCTCGTACGACCCGGCGTCGAATCTCTTCTTCTACGGCACCGGGAATCCGGGCGTGTGGAACCCGGACATGCGGGTCGGCGACAACAAGTGGTCGTGCGCGATCATGGCGCGCGACGCGGAGAGCGGCGAGCTGCGATGGGCGTATCAGATCGTCGCGCACGACGCGTGGGACTACGACGAGATCATGGAGAACATGCTCGTCGACATGGACTGGAACGGGCGGCCGCGCAAGCTCCTCATCCATCCCGCGCGCACGGGGTTCGTGTTCATCCTGGATCGCGAAACCGGGGAAGTGCTGTCGGCGAACACCTACGAGCCGACGAACTGGGCGACGAGCTGGGATCTGAAGAGCGGCACGCCCGTCGAGGATTCCACCAAGCGCACGAAGTACGGCGTCGTCACCAAGGGCATCTGTCCTTCGTCGACCGGCGCGAAAGATGTGATCCCGTCGGCGTTCTCGCCGCGCACCGGCCTCGTCTACATCCCCGCTCACAACACGTGCATGGACTACGAGGGCGTCGAAGCGAACTACATCGCGGGCACGCCGTACCTCGGCGCGAGCGTGAGGATGTACCCGGGCCCCGGTGGCTACCAGGGCGAGCTCGTCGCGTGGGATCCGGTGCGCGGACAGAAGACGTGGAGCGTGAAGGACGAGAAGTTCCCGGTGTACAGCGGCGTGCTGGCGACGGCGGGCGACGTGGTGTTCTACGGCACGATGGACGGCTGGTTCAAGGCGGTCGACGCGCGCAGCGGCACGGAGCTGTGGAAGTTCCACTGCGGATCGGGAATTGTCGGCAACCCGATGACGTATCTCGGTCCGGACGGCAAGCAGTACGTCGCGATCTACTCGGGGATCGGCGGCTGGATGGGCGCCGTCGCGTTTCCGGATGTGTCGATCGACGATCCGTACGCCGGCCTGGGCGTCGTCGGCACGATGAAAGAGATCAAGAAGTACACGGGGCCCGGAGATGTACTGTATGTCTTCGGGTTCTAGTCTGTTCCTGATCGCGTTGTTGTTGTTCGGCGACCCTGAAAGGGTCGCCCTACACGCTGTAGGGCGACCCTTTCAGGGTCGCCT
>QHWK01000223.1 GCA_003223775.1 Acidobacteriota bacterium | reverse complement strand
TTCGCTCGCGCTGAGGTGATTGGGGATTGGGGATTGGGGATTGGGGATTGGTGGGCGCACCAACCCCCAATCCCCGCACGCGGCGCACCGTATAATTGCGCCGCTATGAACAAAGCGGCGCTCGCCTTCGTCGCCGGTCTCCTCACCCTGCAGGCGAGCGGCATGGCCGCCGGCGCGCCATCCAGGAAAAAGACGCTCGACATCCGGACGCTCTCGACGCATGCCGACCGCGTCAGCGGCGGCGACGTGCTCGTCGAGATCGCGCCGCCCGTGCCGGCGCCAGCCGACGCGGCGACCGCGCGGTTCGCGATCGCGCTCAACGGACGCGACGTCTCGGCCGCGTTCCGCCGTCAGAACGGATCGCTCGTGGGCCTGGTGACGGGTCTGATCGTCGGACGCAACGAGCTCGCCGCAAGCGCGTGGGGCGTCAGCGATCAACGCATGGTGTTGACGAACTATCAGGTCGCGGGGCCGATCGTGTCGGGCCCGCACCAGCGGCCGTTCGTCTGCCAGACCGACGCCTTCAAGCTGCCCGACGGCAGCACCCTCGGGCCGCCGACCGACGCGGACTGCAGCGCGGACACCCGCGTGCAGTACGTCTACATGCCGTACGACGGCAAGGACGTGAAGCCGCTCGCCAACATTCGCGAGCTGCCGGCCGACGTCGCGACGATCACGACGATCCGCGGCACGACGGTCCCCTTCGTCGTCCGCGTCGAGACGGGAACGATCAACCGCGGCATCCATCAAACGCTCGTGCTGCACGATCCGACGCGCGATCCCGCGCCGACGCCCTTCACGCCGCCGCCGGCGTGGAACCGCCGGCTGATCGCGCTGCACGGCGTCGGCTGTCCGAGCGGCTGGTTCCGCCAGGGCGGCGTGATGGGCGTGAATCCGCTCGCCGGCGCCAACGTCGCGCGGCTCGGCGAAGGCTACGCGATCTTCACCAACACGCTGAATCATCCGACCAACAGCTGCAACGCCGTCCTCGCCGGCGAGACGACGATGATGGGGAAGGAGCACGCGATCGAAACCTTCGGCGTGCCCGAGTTCACGGTGAGCATCGGCAGCTCCGGCGGCGCGTATACGAGCCTGCAGATCGCCGACGCCTTTCCCGGCCTCTTCGACGGCGTGCTCGTCAACGCGGTGTTCCCCGACGCGCTGTCGATCGCGCTCGCGGGCGCCGACGCGCATCTGCTGACGCATTACTTCGCGGAACATTCCGGCGCGTTCACCGATGCGCAGCAGGTCGCGGTGTCGGGCTACTCGGGGTTGAAGGCGCTCGTCGACGCCGCGAACCAGAGCCAGCGGACCGATCCGGTCCCTGGCCGGAAGGACGTCGAGGGCTACAACCCCGCGGTGTGGAACGCGGCGGTGCCCGCGGCGCTGCGCTACGATCCGGCGTCGAACCCGCACGGCGCGCGGCCGACGGTGTTCGACGCGGCGAGCAACGTCTACGGCGTCGATCCGCGGACCGGCGTCGCGCTGCGGCCGTTCGACAACGTCGGCGTCCAGTACGGGCTCGCCGCGCTGAAGGCGGGCGCGATCACGCCGCAGCAGTTCCTCGATCTCAACGAGCGCATCGGCGGCTACGATCAGGACGCGAACTACGTCGCGGCGCGATCGGTCGGCGACGCCGGCGCGATCCGGCGCGCGTATCAGGCGGGGCTGACGCTCGGCGGCGGGGGCGGCCTGAAGTCGATCCCCGTCTTCGACGACGGCGCGTACAACGACGAGCGCGGCTACCACTATCAGTGGTTCCACTTCGCCATTCGCGAGCGGATCGCGAAGCAGAACGGCGGCGCCGCGAACCACGTCATGTGGCGCGGCCCCGTGCAGGCCGAGCGCGCGTGGTCGGCGTTCATCGACTGGGTCGCGACGAAGACGAAGCCGGCGGCCGCCGTCGACGGCTGCTGGACGACGAAAGAGGGAAGCGCGCCGGCGTTCGTCGCCGAGCGCCAGACCTTCGGCAGCAAACCGGACTCGCCGTGCAACGCGGCGTATCCGTCGGCGGGGTTCGCGCGGCTCGCCGCGGGCGGACCGCTCGACGCGAACGTGCTCAAGTGCCAGCTGAAACCGATCGACGCGAAGGACTATCCTGCGTCGTTCACCGCGGCGGACCGGCAGCGCCTGCGCGCGATCTTCCCCGGAGGCGTCTGCAACTTTGCGAAGCCCGGCGTGAGCCAGACGCGCGTCGTCACGTGGGCGTCGTTCGGCCCCGCGCCGGAGAATCTGATCTTCGACGTCGGCCGCTACAAGACGTCGAACTGAACGGGAAGATGTAGGGCGAGGCTTTCAGCCTCGCCTCGGCGCGGCGACCCTGAAAGGGTCGCCCTACACGGCGCGCGCGCTGCGACATGTCAGAATCCGGTAGCGCAGGCCTTGGGGCCTGCCACGGCCGCGGCAGCCCTGAAGGGCTGCGCCACAGTGATCTCGAGACCGCGTTGAGGAACGCCATGAAATCGATCCGCGTGTTCACGCTTCTCGTCGCCCTCGTCGGCGCGTTCGGCGCGCAATCGATCGTCGGGCGATCGCAGCAGGCGTCCGCGCCGCCCGCGACCGCATCTGGCGACGGGCCGTTCGATGCGCTGCATTTCCGCCCGATTGGTCCGGCGTCGATGTCGGGCCGCATCTCCGATCTCGCCGTCTACGAGGCGAACCCGTCGATCTACTACGTCGGCACGGCGCACGGCGGCGTGTGGAAGACGACGAACGCGGGCACGTCGTTCGACGCGCAGTTCCAGGATCAGGGATTGATCTCGATCGGCGACGTCACCGTGTCGCAGAGCAACCCGGATCTCGTCTGGGTCGGCACCGGCGAATCGAACAACCGCCAGAGCACGTCGTGGGGCGACGGCGTCTACAAATCGACCGACGGCGGCCGGACGTGGACGCACATGGGGCTGCCGACGTCCCGCTTCATCAACCGCATCGTGATCGATCCGCGCAACAACGACGTCGTGTTCGTCGCGGCGACCGGCAGCCTGTGGGGCCCCGGCGGCAAGGTCGACGACGACACCGGCGCAAACGATCTCGTCATGGATCCGTCGAACGACAAGATCGTGTACGCGTCGACGTATCAGCGGCGGCGCACGCCGTGCTGCATGAACGGCGGCGGTCCCGGCAGCGGCCTCTGGAAGTCGACCGACGGCGGCGACACGTGGACGCGCATCACCGGCCACGGTTTCCCCGAGGGCCCGCTCGGCCGCATCGGCCTCGACATCAACCGCCGCCGGCCGAACATTCTCTACGCGCTCATCGAGGGGCCCGTGCCGAGCGCCGGACGCGGCGGCACGCCCGACGAAGCGCCGCAGGGCGGCGGCCGCGGCGCCGAGACGGCGACGACGGTCACGGCCACGACGGCGACCGGCCTCTATCGCACTGACGATGCGGGCGCAACGTGGAAGAAAGTGAACGACGAGAACGCGCGGCCGATGTACTTCAGCCAGGTGCGCGTCGATCCGAACGATCCCGACGTGATCATCTACGCCGGCGTGAAGCTGCACTACTCGACCGACGGCGGCAGGACCGTGACGCTCAACGCGACGAAGACGATTCACGACGACGTCCACGCGATCTGGATCGATCCCGCGAACTCGCAGCACGTGATCATCGGCAACGACGGCGGCGTCGCCACGTGAGCGTCGACAACGCGTCGCCGTACAACGTGTGCGGCGGCATGCAGGACAACTACGTCTGGTGCGGGCCGAGCCAGGGGCGCGGCTCGGCCGGCATCGCCGGCTTCCACTGGACGACGATGCAGGGCGGCGACGGCTTCGTCGCGCTGCAGGATCCGAACGACTTCCGCACGGCGTACAGCGAGTCGCAGGACGGCAACATGGTCCGCATCGATCGCATCACCGGTGAGACGGTCTCGATGCGCCCCGTCGCGCCGCCCGGCGAGCAGCCGTACCGCTGGAACTGGGACACGCCGTTCGTCCTCTCGCCGCACAACGCGGCGGTGCTCTTCGCCGGATCGAACCGCGTCTTCCGCTCGTCGAACCACGGCCAGACGTGGGAGGCGGTCGGCGGCGATCTCACGACGAACACGAACCGCGACGATGTCGTGACGATGGGCGTGAAGGGCAGCGACATCGACATCGCGAAGAACGACGGCATCGTCGCGTGGGGGACGATCATCTCGCTGGCGGAGTCCCCCAAACGCGCGAACCTGCTGTATGTCGGCACCGACGACGGCCAGGTGCAGGTGTCGCGCGACGGAAAGCAGTGGACCAGCGTCGCCGCCAGCATTCCGAACGTCCCGAAAGGATTGTGGGTGTCGGAGGTCGCGCCGTCGCGCTTCGACGAGGGGACGGTGTACGTCACGTTCGACGGCCATCGATCGAACGACTTCGAGACCTACATCTACGTGAGCCACGACTACGGGCAGACGTGGCAGGCGGCAAGCGGCAACCTGAAGGGCCAATCGGTCAAGACGATCACCGAGGACACGAAAAGTCCCGACGTCCTGTACG
The DNA here is from genome assembly GCA_003223775.1 of Acidobacteriota bacterium. Lineage (GTDB taxonomy): Bacteria > Acidobacteriota > Vicinamibacteria > Vicinamibacterales > CAVVIG01 > QHWK01. Next base: position 6,729 of record QHWK01000223.1, on the reverse strand, counting down.
TCGGGACTGAAACGGGGTTGTTCGTATCGACGGATCGCGCGAAGAGCTGGACGCGCGTGAAGGCGAACCTGCCGACGGTGCGCATCGACGAAGTCACGATTCAGCCGCGCGACAACGCGATGGTGCTCGCGACGCACGGCCGCGCGCTGTGGGTGCTCGATCACCTCGAGCCGATCCAGGAGTACGCCGCCGCGCGCGCGGCGGCGGAGCCGAAGCTGTTCACGCCGCCGCCCTACGCCGTGTACCGCCGGCCCGCGCGCGATCGCAACTACGAGTTCTGGGGCGATCAGGTCTTCTACGGCGAGAACCCGCCGGCGGCCGCGGTGATCTCGTGGATCAACCCGCGTCAGGTCGGCGACGTGCGGCTGAAGATCGCCGACGCCGCCGGGCGCGACGTCCGCGAGATTTCGGGCAGCGTGCTCGCGAAGAGCAACGGCGCCGGCGTTCAGACGGCGTGCTGGGATCTGCGCGTGCAGCCGGCGCCGCCGCTCCCGGCGGCGGGACGCGGCGGCCGCGGCGAGCGCGGACGCGCCGGGGCCGGCGAAGAGGCCGCGCCGCCGGGGACGACGGCTGAAGATCGAACGACGTCGCCCGCCGGAGGCCGGCAGGCGGAGAATCCGCCGCCCGCGCAGACGACGCCGGAGCCGAGCCCGTTCGGCGCCGGCTGCGGCGGCCCCGGCGGATTCGGCGGCGGCGGCTTTTTCGGCGGCGGGCCGACCACCGCCGGTCCCTTCGTCCTCTCCGGCAGCTACAAAGTGTCGCTCGTCGTCGACGGGAAGACCGTCGACACGAAGACGCTGCGCGTGAACGACGATCCGGACGTCGCGTTGACCGCGGTGGAGAAGAAGCGGATGTTCGATCAGGCGATGGAGATGCACGCGCTGCAGGCGCGCGTCACCGACGCCGCGACCGCGCATCGCTCGCTCGCGCAGCAGTTCGCGCAGCTCTCGACGACGCTCGACGGACGCGCGGACGTCCCGCCGGACGTGAAGAGCGCGTTCGATGCGGTGAAGAAGGACGTCGATGCGCTTGCTCCGAAGCTCGCCGTGCCGCAGGGCGGCCGCGGCGGCGGCGGCGGCGGCGGCGGACGCGGCGCCGCGAACGAGAGCCTGCTCACGAGGCTCGGCCAGGCGAAGAACGGCCTGATGGCCGGCATGTCGCCCGGCGAGCAGACGACGTCGGCGTACGCGGACGCGAAGACGAACGCGCCGAAAGCGATCGCGGATCTGAACGCGGCGATCGCGAAAGCGACGCCGCTCGCGGCGTCGCTGGCGAAGTACAACCTGACGCTGAACGTGCCGCAGCCGGTGAAGACGGAACCCGCCGCGCCCGCGCGGCGATCGACGAACGGCCCGCGGGGGTAGGCCCGGCGGGCCGGGCAGGTCGGGCGGGTTGTAGGGCGACCCTTTCAGGGTCGCCAAGGCGAGGCTGAAAGCCTCGCCCTACGCAGATGTCGCCAAGGCGAGGCTGAAAGCCCGCCCTAACCGTCGAGTTACGGCGTCCGCAACACGATCGCCGGCTCGATCTTCATCGCGCGCCGCGACGGGATCCACGTCGCGAGCGCGCCGACGCCGCACACGATCGCAACCGGCACGACGAACGACGGCCAGTCGGGATCGTAGACGCCGCTGGCGCCCCCGCTCGCGCGCACGATTCGCGACAGCGCGAAGGTGAGCCCCACGCCGCACGCGCTGCCGGCGAGCACCAGCCGCAGGCTGTGCGCGCTGACCAGCCGGACGAGATCGCGGCCGGTTGCGCCGATCGCGACGCGCACGGCCAGCTCGCGCGAGCGCCGCGTGATCGCGAACGCCAGCACGCCGTAAATTCCCGCTGTTGTCAGCAGCATGCCGATCGCGACGAGCGGCACGAGCGGCGCCGTGCCGACGAGCAGCTCCTTCGCGCCGACGATTGTGATCTCCTCGTAGGTGAACGCGCCCGCGACGAGCGTGCCGGCGAGGCCGCGCCGGATCTCCTGGCGCAGCGTCTGCACGAGCGGCGCCGGATCGCTGCCCGCGCGAACGAGGAGGTGCAGTTGTTTGGCGTCGGTCCCGTCGAGCGCCAGCGGCACGAAGAGCTTCGGCGCGGTGTGCGGCAGCTGGAACTGGTTGTTCGCGTAATCGCTCGCAACGCCGACGATGTCGAGCGTCGCGCCGCTCTCGGCGCGGACGCGGCGGCCGACGGCGCTGCTGCCGCCGAAGAGCGCCTTCGAGAGCGCTTCGTTGACGATCGCGACGCGGCTCGCCGCCGAATCGGTCGACGCGAAATCCCGTCCGGCGAGCAGCGGGACTCCGAGCGTCGCGAAGAGCGTCGGCGTCGCGCCGATGCGCTCGGCCGTCACGTCGGCCACCGCCGTTCCGTCGGCGTGCAGGCGCTGGCTGACGCCGGAACCCATGAACGGGACGCTCGTCGCGGCCGCAGCCGACGCGACGCCCGGAACACGCCGCACCACGTCGAGCGTCTCGGCGACGTGAATCCCGCGCGCGTTCTCGATCTGCGCGCCGAGCAGCGGCCGCCGATCGAATCCCATGTCGGCATCCATCGTCCGCTGGTAGCCGTTGATCATGCCGCCGAGCTCGACGAGGAGCGCGATCGTCACCGTGATCTCGACCACGACCAGCGCGTGGCGCCACCGTTGCCGGACGCGGTCGGACGAGGCGACCGAGTTCAGCGGGTTGGCGTGCAGCCGCCGTGTTTCGTAGAGCGCCGGCGCCAGCCCGGCGGCGATGCCCGCCGCGACGGTGATTGCGGCGCACTGCACGAACAGCCACGGATCGATCGACAGGTCGAAGCGCGCGAGATTCACCCCCGCCCGGCGGACGAGGATCCCGCGCAGCGCGAACGTCGTCGCGACGCCGAGCGCGCCGCCCGCCGCCGCGAGCACGACCGACTCGGTGAGCAGCGCGCGCACGATCCGGCCCCGGCTCGCGCCGAGCGACGCGCGGATCGCGATCTCGTGCTCGCGCGCGGTCCACTGCGCGATCATCAGGATCGCGACGTTCGCGCAGGCGATGAACAGCGTCAGCGCCACCGACGCGCCGAGGACGTAGGGCAGCAGGATCGACATCGACGCGCCGAGCGGCGTCCCTTCGACCCCGCGCGCGACGCTGCGGCGCTGGCGTTCGGCGGGCGGGCGACGCGCCGCGTCCGCGTCGAGTCCCGGCTGCAGCGCGGCGGCGAGGGCCGCGTGGCTCATGCCGGGCGGACGGCGCGCGACGGCCAGCACCACGTCGTCGCGCGTGAGACGCGCGGGATCGAGCGGAACCCAGATCGCCGCGTTCATCTCGCCGAACCAGAATTCATCGGGCATCACGCCGACGACAACGTGCGGATCGCCGTCGATCCAGATCGTGCTGCCGATCGCGTCCGGGCGATCCTGGAAGAGCACGAACCAGACGCGGCGGCTGAGGAGCGCCGGCATCGGCGAGCCAGGACGCGGCGGCGCATCGCCGAACGTGCGGCCCGCCGCGGCGCCGACGCCGAGAACCGCGAAGAGATCCGGCGACGCGGTCCGCACCCGGACGCTCTCGGTACGATCCGCGGTGCGCACTTCGCGCGCGCGTCCCGGCGTCGCCGCGGCGATCGCGGCGCCGGGGACCGCCGTCCGCCACGAGTCGTAGACGGTGCCCGGCACGGTGGACTCGTACGGGTAGATGCCGCCCGGGCGATCGGGCCGCGCGACCAGCACCAGCGACAGCGCCGCCGGGTCGCGATAGAGACGCGGCGGCTTGCGGAACACGACGTCGCGCACCATCAGCGTCGTCGTCATCGCGCCGATGCCGAAGGCGAGCGAGACGACGGCTACGAAGGCGGCCACCGGGTAGCGGGCGACGCCGCGCACGGCGCCGCGGACGTCCTGCCGCAGATGGTCGAGCCACCTCGCGCGCTGCGACTGGTAGTAGCGCTCCTCGGCGGCGGCGACGCTGCCGAACGCCCGGCGCGCCGCGCGCCGCGCCGCCTCGGGGCGCATGCCGGCGGCGATCAGCCGATCGGCCTCGTGATCGAGGTGCGACCGGATTTCGTCGGAGAAGTCGCTGTCCGGACGCCGGCGCTTCCACATGGCGGCTCCTTCCCTGGTGTTCGCCTTCATGTCCCAGACGGTCCGTACGCCGTTCGGGTTGAGATTCTACCTGAGCGGCGTCATACTCGGGCAGGATGTCGATCCGAAAACGATCCGATCGGTACAGCGCGCACCTGCAGGGGACGCTCGACCTGCTCATCCTCCGGACGCTGATCCTCGGGCGGCAGCACGGGCAGGGAATCGCGCGCCTCATCCAGCAGCAGTCCGACAACGTCCTGATCGTCGATCACGGATCGCTCTATCCCGCGCTGCAGCGGCTCGAGGGGCGCGGCTTCATCGCCGCCGAATGGGGCGTCTCGGACAGCAACCGGCGTGCGCGCTTCTACACGCTCACCAGGAAAGGCCGCGCGCAGCTGGCGCGCGAGCAGAGCGAGTGGCGCAGGATCGCCGCCGCCATCGCCCGCGTGCTGCGCTCCTCGCCCGCGTAAGACGGAATCACGAAGCCACGAAGAAAAACGAAGAACACGAAGAAGAATTAAAGTACAAGACCGCGTGCGCTTCGAAGGGGACAGCTCCATGGCTCGACAGATCGTTCTCGCGCTCCTCGCCGCTGCCGCCGCAGCCATTCCCGCGTCGGCGCAGGTCGACGCGCGCATGTTCCGCCAGCCGGCCGTGTCGGCCGACAAGATCGCGTTCGTCTACGCCGGCGACATCTGGCTCGTGCCGAAGAGCGGCGGCGCCGCGGTTCGTCTCAGCTCGCCCGCCGGCGAGGAATCGTTTCCGCGCTTCTCGCCCGACGGGACGAAGATCGCCTTCAGCGCCGACTACGACGGCAACACGGACGTCTACGTCGCGCCGACGGCGGGCGGCGAGCCGGTGCGCCTCACCCATCATCCGATGCCCGATCGCGTCGTCGGCTGGCATCCCGACGGCAGGCGCGTGCTGTTCGCGTCCGGACGTGAGAGCGGCCGGCAGCGCTACAACCAGTTCTATCTCGTGAGCGTGGACGGCGGGATGCCCGAGAAGCTGCCGGTGCCGTACGGCGAGTTCGGCGCGTTCTCGCCCGACGGCGCGCGCTTCGTCTACATGCCGATGTCGCAGGACTTCCGCAACTGGAAGCGCTATCGCGGCGGCTGGGCGCCCGACATCTGGCTCTTCGATCTCAAGAGCTTCGCGTCGCGCAACATCACGAACAACGCCGCCAACGACGCGCAGCCGATGTGGTACCGCAACACGATCTATTTCATCTCCGATCGCGGCCCCGAGCAGCGGAACAACATCTGGGCGGAGGATCTCGCGAGCGGCAGCGTGCGCCAGATCACGCAGTACGACGACTTCGACATCACGTTTCCCTCGCTCGGCCCCGACGCGGTCGTCTTCCAGAAGGGCGGCCGCCTCTATCTGCTCAACCTGCCGGGCGAGAAAGTCTCCGAGGTCCAGATTCGCGTCGTCACCGATCAGTCGACGCTGCGGGCGCACAGCGCGAAGGCGACCGATCTCGTCTCCGCCCCGTCGGTGTCGCCGACCGGCCGCCGCGCCGCGTTCGAGGCGCGCGGCGACGTCGTCACGGTGCCGGCCGAGCACGGCGCGGTGATCGACGTGACGCGGACCTCCGGCGTCGCGGACCGGTATCCGCGCTGGTCGCCAGACGGCAGGACGATCGCCTACTGGAGCGATCGCAGCGGCGAGTACGAGCTGACGTTTCGATCGGCGGACGGCGGCGGCGTCGAACGCAAGGTGACGTCGCTCGGCGCCGGCTTCCGGTATCCGCCGCAGTGGGCGCCCGACAGCAGGAGGCTCGCCTTCATCGATCAGGCGATGCGCATCCGCATCTACGACGACGCGAGCGGCAAGACGACGGAGATCGACAAGAGCACCGACTGGATGGCGCACGACGATCTCGAGGCGTTCCGCTTCCGCTGGTCGCCCGACTCGCGCTGGCTTGCGTACGCGCGCCCGGTCGGCACCGGCAACTTCGCGATCTTCCTCTACGACACCAAGGCCGCGAAGCTGCACCAGGCGACGAGCGGCTATCTGAACGATCGCCAGCCGGCGTTCGATCCCGAGGGCAAGTATCTCTACTACGCGTCGGACCGCGCGTTCGATCCGGTCTACGGCACGTTCGACAACACGTGGACCTACGCCAACCCGACCGAGCTCGTCGTCGTGCCGCTGCGCGCCGACGTGAAGTCGCCGCTCGCGGCGCGCAACGACGCGGAAGGCGATCGCGACAAGGACGCAGAGGAGGCAAAGGCCGCAAAGAAGGACGACAAGCCGGTTGAGAAGCCGCCCGCGCCCTCCAATGTCGACATCGATCTCGATCGCTTCGAGGCTCGCGGCGTCGTGCTGCCGCCGGCATCGGGCAGCTACACGAATCTGGACGCGGTGAAGGGGAAGCTGCTGTACCGCCGCACGCCGCGCGCGGGGCTGCACGACGAGAAGAGCCCGATCGTCTACTTCGATTTCGACGAGCGCGAGGAGAAGACGATCCTCGAGGACGCCGACGGCTTCGAGGCGACGTTCGACGGCAAGAAGCTGCTCGTCACCAGCAAGAAGAAGTACGCGATCGTCGAGGTGAAGGAGAAGCAGAAGTTCGAGCACCCGATGAACCTCGACGACGTCGAGGTGCCCGTCGATCCGCGCGCCGAGTGGCGGCAGCTGTTCCTCGACACGTTCCGCTTCGAGCGCGATTTCTTCTACGACCCGCGCAT
>QHWK01000222.1 GCA_003223775.1 Acidobacteriota bacterium | reverse complement strand
CGTCTTCAGCGTGAAGTCGCGCGGATCGCACGCGTCGATCTCGTCCCACGCGAGCGGCGCCGAGACGCGCGCGTCGGGCGTCGGCCGCACCGAGTAGGCCGCGGCAATCGTGCGATCCTTCGCGTTCTGGTTGTAGTCGAGGAAGACGCCGTGGCGCTCCTCCTTCCACCACTTGCTCGTCGCGAGCGCCGGCGCCCGTCGTTCGACGTCGCGCGCGAAGGCGAGCGCGGCGCGCCGCACGTCGTCGAACGTCCAGCGCCGCTCGATGCGGACGTAGACGTGCATGCCGCGCGATCCCGAAGTCTTCGGCCAGCCGGCGAGCCCGAGGTCGGCGAGCGCGGCCTGCACGACGCGCGCGACGCTGCGCACTTCGGTCCACTCGACGCCGGGCACCGGATCGAGATCGATCCGCAGCTCGTCGGGGTGATCGAGGTCGTCCGCGCGGACCGGGTGCGGGTGGAGCTCGAGGCATGCGAGGTTCGCCATCCACACGAGCGCGGCGGCGTTGCGCGGCACGACCTCCTCGGCCGTGCGTCCAGAGGGGAAGTGCAGCGAGACGACGTCGATCCACGGCGGACGCGATGCGGGCGCGCGCTTCTGATAGAAGAACTCGCCGCCGACGCCGTTCGGGTAGCGCACCAGGACGTTCGGCCGTCCGCCGGCGGCGCGCAGCGCGCCGCGCGACACCGCGACGTAGTAGCGCGCGAGATCGAGCTTGGTGTAGCCCGCGTCGGGAAACAGGATCTTCCGCGGGTTCGAGACGGCGATCTCGCGGCCGTCGACGATCAGCGTTTCGCGGTCGGCGTCGCTCGGCATCGCTCAGATCTTGTTCGGACATCCCGGGCGGCAGCGGCACGGGATCGTGCGCTCGCCGATGATCGAGTAGTCGTAGGTGAGCTCCTCGCCCCGGCGGATGTCGCGCCTCGCGCGGATCCAGATCGTCTTGTCGACGACCTCGAACCAGCAGTTCGGCGTGCACGAGTGGTTGATGAAGCGCGCGATGTTGCCGCCGACGGCCGCGTCGCGGCTCCAGCTGCGGTTCACACGGAAGACCCAGACGCAGCCGTCGGCGAGGTAGCGCGCCTCGCGCGCCTCGCAATCGTCGTTCCGGACGAGCTCGCCCGCGTAGTCGATGATGCGCGCGTTCTTTCTGATCCGCTCGACGGCGAACACGCCGAAGCCGTGCACCGGCGATCGGCGGCGGACGATTCCCGGCAGCCCCCCGCGGCGTGTCATCCGTTTCGACATCAGGCGAGCACCCGACTGGGCAGCCCGTGATCCTGGATCCGATCCTGGATCTGATCCTGGATCTGATCCTGGATCTGATCCAGGATCGCTTCGTCCGCGGCCAGGACCCGCCCGAGTTTGAAACCGCCTCATGTTACGACACCGACGCGAATCGCGTTATGCTGCTCAGCCGATCATGGTCGATGCGCGGCTGGTGGACGCGCTGCGGCGCGCGCGGCGCATGCTCGTCTTCTCCGGGGCCGGCATTTCGACGGCGAGCGGCATCCCCGATTTCCGCGGACCGAACGGCGTCTGGACCCGGCGGCGTCCGGTTTACTACGACGAGTTCCTCGCCTCCGAGCCGGCCCGCGTCGAGTACTGGGACTACAAGCTCGAGACGTGGGACGTCTATCAGCAGGCGCGGCCGAACGCCGCCCACGACGCCGTGGTCGCGCTCGAGCGCGCCGGGAAAGTCGAGGCCGTCGTCACGCAGAACGTGGACGGCCTCCATCGGCGCGCGGGGACGTCGCCGTCGCTGCTCGTCGAGCTGCACGGGACCGATCTGCTCGTCGAATGTCAGACATGCCACACGACGAGCGAGCCGGCGCCGCACTTCGCGTGCTTCCGGGAGACTCGCCGGGCGCCGCGCTGCGCGTGCGGTGGGCTGCTGAAGGCGGCGACGGTCAGCTTCGGCCAGTCGCTGCGGAGCGCCGATCTCGAGCGCGCCGCCGACGCCGCGATGAAGGCCGATCTCGTCGTCGCACTCGGCTCGACGCTCTCGGTCTATCCGGCGGCGTCGGTGCCGCTCATCGCCGCGGGCCGCGGGACGCCGTACGTCATCGTCAACCGCGGGCCCACCGAGCACGACGATCATCCCGCGGTGACGCTCAGGATCGAGGGCGACGTCACGGACGCGTTCGCGGCGGCGGTGAACGAGGCGCTGGCCTGACATGCGCGCGTCGATCGCATTCGCAAGCCTCTGTCGTTCGCGCGATCTGCTGCGCGGCGCGCACGATCGACGGGTGTCGATTCGACAGGCGGCCGCCGCCGCCGGCATGTCGCCGTTTCATTTCATCCGCCGCTTCCGCGCCGTGTTCGGCGAGACGCCGCACCAGTGCCGGACGCGCGCGCGGATCGATCGCGCGAAGCGGCTGCTCGCGACGAGCGACAGGTCCGTGACCGACGTCTGCCTCGACGTGGGCTTCACGAGCCTCGGGAGCTTCAGCGATCTGTTCGCGCGGCGCGTCGGCGTCGCGCCGTCGGCGTACAGGCGCCGCGTGCGCGCGCGCGCGGCGGGCTCCGATGGCGTGTGCGCGCCGGGCTGCCTCACGCTCATGGCGGCCGCGTTCGCAACTTTCGAGAAGCGTGGGCGCCCCGTTGCTGGCAGACTGCCGCCGTGATGAAGATCAAACTGACGAGCATCATGGTCGACGATCAGGACAAGGCGCTGCGCTTCTACACCGGAGTCTTCGGCTTCGCGAAGAAGCACGAGATCCCGGTCGGCGAGTACAAGTGGCTGACCGTCGTCGCGCCGGAGCGGGACGATCTCGAGCTGTCGCTCGAGCCGAACGTGAACCCGGGGGCGAAGGCGTTTCAGGAGGCGATGTTCCGCCAGGCGATTCCGCTCGCGGCGTTCGAGGTGGACGACATCGAGGCGGAGGTGCGGCGGCTGAAGGCCGCCGGCGTCGGGTTCACGACCGACGTGACGCGCATGGGTCCGGTGACGATTGCCGTCTGCTCGGACACCTGCGGGAACCTCATTCAGCTCTATCAGCCGGCGAAAGGGACGTAACCAATCACGGCGGATCGGAGAGCGGTTGTTTCAGCTCCGGCTTCACGAATGACCAGTGGCTGTGCACGATCCGCCACTGGCCGACGATGCGCGCGTAGACCTCCGTCGAGTTCCACCGGATGACGGGCTGCTCGGATCCGTCGCGCTGCTTGCGGTAGTTCACCAGGTTGAAGGTCAGGAGCGCGGCGTCGCCGTGCAACTGCACCTTTGGATTCACCATCTCGTACCGGTCAATTTTGATCTTGCCTGTACAAGGGACGAGCAGATCGCGCATGCGCTCGAATCCGTCGATGCGCGCATCGAGCGTCGGGTCGAAGTAGGTGACCTCGGGCGCCATGATCTCGAGATAGCCGTGAGGATCGCCGTTGCCCCATCGATCGAGCGCGGCTCGTTCGAGCGCGATGATGTCGTGTGCGTCGGACATGTCTGCCGTCCTACTGCGCGTCCAGGATCGACCTGAACGTCGCCTGTCCGAGGAGCGTTCGGAGCGCCGCCACGAAGTCCGGCGACGCGTGGAACGGATGATCGCGGTGGATGGCGGCGTAGGACGCGTCGAGCGCGTCGATGTGCTCGTGCGTCTCCGGCGCCATCTCGCGCACGCGCGTCACGTGCGCGCTCGCGAACAGCAGCTTCCCAGGATCGACGTAGCCCGCGTCGATGAACGCCTGCGTCTTCTTCGCGCAGCGGCAGGGGTTCGCCGTGTTCACGAGCCCACAGCGATCCTGCATGAAGCTGTGAAGATCCCGCCGCGCGCGTGAGAGCTTCTGGCGGAAGTTGTCGCGGCTCGTCTCCAGCAGCTCGGCGCCGATGGCGTCGGTGACGCCGAAGATTTCGCCGAGAACGTAGACCAGTCGCTGCTCGCGGTCGAGGCACAGCAGCATGCCCGACGTGCAGCCGATGCGCGCCTCGTCTATCAGCAGCTTGACGTCGGCGGGAACCGACGCCTGATCCGGCAGATCCATGTCCGCGGCGCTCGCGAGCGCTTCTCCGTACCTGGCGAAGGTCCACTCCACCGCTTCGGCGCGCGCGCGCTTCATGTTCAGCACGTGGTTCACGACGATGCGGTACAGCCACGTTCGAAAGCTGCTGCGTCCCTCGAACGTCGAGAGCTTCGTCACGAGCTTGATCAGCACTTCTTGCGTGGCGTCTTCCGCATCCTCCGGCAGATACACCATCCGCTGCACGATGTTGTAGATCCAGGCCTGGTGGCGCATGACGAGCGCCTCGAGGGCGTCGCGGTCGCCCTCGCGAATCCGGCTCAGGAGAACGAGATCGTCGCCGTCGGTTTCCGGTGTGTTGCCGAGAGGATTGAGCGCCTTCATAGCTGTCGCTTTATAACCGCTTTGGACACCGGGTTCGCTCGAGTGTGACAGCTCCCTCGCGCCTGCAATCCCCGGCTTTTGAAATCAACGACTTGTGAGCGCAGGAGTCGCGTGAACGCGCCGTGCAGGGG
>QHWK01000221.1 GCA_003223775.1 Acidobacteriota bacterium | reverse complement strand
CGGCGTGCCGTGCTCGTCGAGCACCGAGACGAGCGCTTCGCCGACTGCGAGCTCGCTGATCGCCTTCGCCGTGTCGAGCATCGGATTGGGCCGGAGCGTCTCGGCGGCGACGCGCACCGCCTTCTGATCCCTCGGCGTAAAGGCGCGCAGCGCGTGCTGCACGCGATTGCCGAGCTGCCCGAGCACGATCTCCGGCACGTCGGCCGGATTCTGCGTGACGAAATAGACGCCGACGCCTTTCGATCGAATGAGGCGCACGACCTGCTCGATCTTCTCGACGAGCGCCGGCGGCGCCTCCTCGAACAGCAGATGCGCCTCGTCGAAGAAGAAGACGAGCGTCGGCTTGTCGGGATCGCCCACCTCCGGCAGCTGCTCGAACAGCTCGGACAGCAGCCACAGCAGAAACGTCGCGTAGACCTTCGGCGCGCGAATCAGCTCCTCGGCCGAGAGGACGTGGACCCGGCCGCGGCCGCGCGTGTCGGTCACCAGCAGATCGTCGACGTTCAACATCGGCTCGCCGAAGAACGCGTCGCCGCCCTGCTGCTCGAGCTCGAGCAGCGCGCGCTGAACGGTGCCGATCGAGGCCGTCGACACGTTGCCGTACGCCGTGCGGAACTCTTTCGCGCTGTTGCCCACGTACTGCAGCATCGCGCGGAGGTCTTTCAGATCGAGCAGGAGGTATCCGCGATCGTCGGCGATCTTGAACACGAGCGCGAGCACGCCCTGCTGCGTCGGGTTCAGGTCGAACAGCCGCCCGAGCAGCAGCGGCCCCATGTCGGAGACCGTCGCGCGCAGCGGCAGACCGCGCCGCGCGAAGAGATCCCAGAAGACGACGGGGTTCGCCGACCACTGCGGCGCGGCGATCCCGGTCCGCGCGAGCCGCTCCTGCAGCTTCGGCGTCGCCTGGCCGCTCTCGGCCAGCCCCGCGAGATCGCCCTTCACGTCGGCGAGAAACACCGGCACGCCCAGCGCCGACAAGCGATCGGTCAGCATCTGCAGCGTCACCGTCTTGCCCGTGCCGGTGGCGCCGGTGATCAATCCATGGCGGTTGGCCATGGCGGGAACAAACAGGACGTCCTCGCGCGACGACGTGCGCGCGATGGGAAACGGCGGCATGGGCGCAAATTGTAATGAAGAATTATCGAATTCCAAATTCTTCATTGACGAGCGCGCCGTTCGGCACGCCGTCAACGACTCGTCTCGACGCACGCGCGTCGGCGAGCCGATGCACGAACAAGTACACCGCCGGGAGCACGACGAGCGTGAGCGCCGGCGCCGTGATCATGCCGCCCACGACAACGCGCGCGAGCGGCTGCTGCGTCTCGGATCCGATCCCCGTCGCGAGCGCCGCGGGCAGCAGCCCGATCCCCGCCGCGAGCGAGGCCATCATCACCGGCCGCAGCCGCTGCTGCGATCCGAGGAGCACCGCGTCGTAGAGCGACGCGCCGGCCGCGCGCAGGCCGTTGATCGACGCGATCAGGACCACGCCGTTCAGCATCGAGACGCCGAAGAGCGAGATGAAGCCGACCGCGGCCGAGATGCTGAAGCTCGTGCCGGTGACGAGCAGCGACACGACGCCGCCGACGAGCGCCATCGGCACGGCGCCGAAGACGATCAGGGTGTCGCGGACGCTGCGGAAGTAGCACCAGAGCAGCGCGACAATCAGCGCGAGCGTGATCGGCACGATGACGAGGAGCCGCGCGATCGCCGCGCGCAGCTGCTGGAATTCCCCCGCCCACTCCACGCGGTAGCCCGGCGGCAGGTGGACGGCCTGCTCGATGCGCGCCGTCGCGTCGCCGATGGTCCCCTCGAGATCGCGCCCGCGCACGCTGAACTTGATCGGCAGGTACCGCGCGTTCCCCTCGCGGTAGATGAACGAGGCGCCGTTCTGCTTCACGATGTCGGCGACCTCGCGCAGCGGGACGTGGCCCGTCGGCGTCTTCACCGCGTCGAGCACCTGCGTGACGGCCTGGCCGCCGATCGCCGCCTGCACGATCCCGTTCACGTCGTCGGCGACGACGCCGTACCGCGCGGCGCGCTGGCGATCGATGCGAATCAGGAGATTCGGCTGGCCGAGCATCGCGTAGACGCCGAGGTCGGTGACGCCGGGAACGCTCTTCATCACCTCTTTGATCTCGTTGGCGCTCGACTGGAGCTGATCGAGATCGTTGCCGAACAGCTTGATCGAGTTCTCGCCCTTCACGCCGGACATCGCCTCGTTCACGTTGTCCTGGATGTTCTGCGAGAAGTTGTACGCGACGCCGGGAATCTGCTCCAGATCGGCTTCCATCCGGCGCACGAGATCGTCCTTCGTCGTCCCCTTCGGCCATTCGGCGCGCGGCCGCAGGTTGACGAAGAAATCGCAGTTGAACCAGCCGACGGGATCGGTGCCGTCGTCGGGCCGCCCGAGTTGGCTGACCACGTTGAGCACCTCAGGATATTTCCTGATGACGGCACGCATCCGATCCGAGAGCTGATTGCTGTAGGCGAACGAAATCTCGTTCGGCATCGTCGCGCGGATCCAGAGATTGCCTTCCTCGAGCTTCGGCATGAACTCGCCGCCGAGGAGCGGCGTCGCCGCCATCGTCGCGGCGACCGCCGCGCCGGCGAGCGCGAGCGTCAGCGCCGGACGCGCCATGGAGGCGCCCAGCAGCGGCGTGTACGCGCGGTTCAGCCAGCGCACGATCGGCGTGACGTGCTCCGGCGGATGCGGCTCGAGCACGAGCGACGAGAGCGCCGGCGAGCAGGTGAGCGCAAGCAGCAGCGCCGCGCTCAGCGCGAGCCCGTAGGTGATCGCCATGGGCGTGAACATCCGGCCTTCGACGCCGCGCATCGTGAAGAGCGGCAGGAACGCGACGATGATCACGGCGGTCGAGAAGAGGATCGGCGCCGCCACCTCGCGGCCGGCGTCCACGATGCCGCGGCGCGCGTGCGCGCCGCCCCCAAGGTCGTGGCCGAGCCGTCGGTGGATGTTCTCGACCATGATCACCGACGCGTCGACGATGATTCCGAAGTCGATGGCGCCCATCGAGATCAGGTTCGCGGAGTCGCCGCGCAGCACCATCACGATGAAGGTGAGCAGCAGCGAGAGCGGAATCGAGAGCGTGACGACGAGCGCGGCGCGCAGATCGCCGAGAAACGCGATCATGATGAACGCCACGAGCAGCATGCCCTCGACCAGCGTGTGCTCGACGGTCCGCGTCGTGACGCCGATGAGATCCGTGCGGTCGTAGTACGGGACGATCCGCATCCCGCGCGGCAGGAGGCCGGACGCGTTGATCTCCGCGACTTTGGCGCGCACGCGCTCCAGCGTCGGCCGCGTCTGCTCGCCGCGCCGCATGTAGACGATGCCCGTGACGACGTCGGATTGATCGTCCATGCCGACCGTCCCGAGGCGCACCTTGTCGCCGATGGTCACCTCGCCCAGCTGGCGCACGTACAGCGGCGTGCCGCTGCGCGACGCCACCATCACGTTGCCGATGTCCTCGGCGCCGGCGAACAGCCCGATGCCGCGGATGTTGTAGCTCTGCTCGCCCGCGTCGAGATAGTTCGCGCCGACGTTGGAGTTGCTGCGCGCGAGCGCGCTCATGACGTCCGGAACCGACACGCCGAACGCGATCAATCTGTTCGGATCGAGATCGACGTGAAACTCCTTCGTCGGGCCGCCGAAGCCGACGACGTCGAGGATGCCGGGGATCTGCTTGAATTGCCGCGCCAGGATCCAGTCCTGCGCTTCCTTCAGCTCGCGCGGCGTCGCGTTCTCGCCGACCAGCTGGTAGCGATAGATCTCGCCGAGCGCCGACCACGGCGAGATTTCCGGCTGCACGCCCGCCGGCAGCGATGCCGCCGGCAGGCGGTTCAGCACTTCCTGCCGCGCCGCGGAGTAATCGGTGCCCTCGCGGAAGTAGCACTTCACGTCGGTGAGGCCGAAGAGCGAGATGGTGCGAATCGTCTCGAGGCCGAGCATCCCGTTCAGCTCGGTCTCGAGCGGGATCGTGATCTGCCGCTCCATCTCCTCCGCCGACCACCCCGCGTTCTGCGCGATGATCTCGATCGTCGGCGGCGACGGATCGGGATAGACCTCGACGTTGAGCGCGCGGAAGGCGACGAAGCCGCCAATGAGCAGCGCCGCCGCGAGCGCGGCGACGAGGGCGCGCTCGCGGATCGACAGATCGATCAGCCGCGCGATCATCGGTTCGCCGCCTCGGCCACCTGCCGCGCGAGCAGCAGGCTGCCCTGCGTCACGACGCGCTCGCCCTCGCGCAGTCCCGATCGCACGACGACCCAGCCCGCCACCTCGTCGCCGGTCTCCACGGCGCGCTGTTGGTAGCCCTCGGGCTGGCGCTCGACG
Source organism: Acidobacteriota bacterium (assembly GCA_003223775.1). Taxonomy (GTDB): domain Bacteria; phylum Acidobacteriota; class Vicinamibacteria; order Vicinamibacterales; family CAVVIG01; genus QHWK01. The sequence goes on along the minus strand of QHWK01000221.1, from coordinate 5,405 downwards.
AACACGTCGCGGCGGCTGCCGTTGGCGAGCAGCGCACCGCGAGCGTCCGCTTCTCGGGATCGAGCGTCGCGGCGATCCGATCGACCCGCGCGCTGAACGTTTCATTCGGGTACGCCGGCGTCCGAATCGTCACGTCCGCGCCGGGACGGATCGCCGCGACCTGATCCTCGTAGACGTCCGCCGTCACCCACACCGTCGACAGATCGGCGATCTTCAGGAGCGCGTCGCCGCCGGCCTGGATCACCTGGCCAAGGCCGACGTGCCGCTCGACGATCGTGCCGCCCACGGGCGCCTTCAGCGCGACGAGCCGCGTGATCGACGACGACCCGCCGGTCTCGAGGCGATCGATTCGATCGTCGGCGAATCCCGCAATCTGCAGGCGGCCGCGCGCGGCCGCGAGCCGCGCCTCCGCCTGCTCCAGATCCTCTTCGGCCCGCGTTTCCGCGAGCTGCGCTTCCTGCAGCTCGCGCAGCGGGATCGCTTCCACGGTCGCGAGCCGCGACGCGCGCTCGCGCGTGCGGCCCGCATGCTCGTGCGACGTTCGCGCCGCCCGCGTCGCCGCGAGCGCCTCCTGATAGTCCGCCTGCATGCCGACGACGTCCGGCGAGTCGAGCATCGCGATCGTCTGCCCGTCGCGCACGGGGGTGCCGACCTCGACGTCGAGCCGGACGACGCGGCCGGCGAACTGCGCGAAGAGCGCCGTGACGGTGTTCGCGTTGAACTCGATGCGCCCCGGCACCGACGCGCGCACCGGCACGTCGCCGTGCGCGACCGCGCTGCTGACGACGCTCGCGCGCTGCGCGGGCGCGAGCGTCACCGTGTTCGGCGCGTCGGACGGCCGCTTCGCGGCAACAGACGCGCGATCGGCGTTACGCGCAGACAGCGCGAAGGCGACGACCGTCGCAACCGACGCGACGGCGATCGCCAGCGCGGCCCAGACGCGCCGCACGATCGACGAACCTCTGATGCGAGCCTCAGTCATGGGAGCCTCCCGACGCAGAAGACGGAGCGCCGGCCAGCCGCGTCGTGCTGGTGCCGGTCGCTGATTCGAGTTGATACACGCTCAGCGCGAACGCATGCCGCGCCTCGTTGTAGCTGACGAGCGTCTCGTTGTGCGCGCGCTGCGCGTCGAGCAGGCTGAGGAGGCCGCGCTCGCCCTCCTGATACGCGGTCTGCTCGATGGCGCGGACCTCGGAGGCCTGCTGCAGGATGTGGCCGTCGAACAGGCGCAGCCGGTCGCGGCTGACGCGGTAGGCGACGATCGCCTTCTCGACGTCGGTGAGGACCTGCGCGCGCACCTGCCGCCACCGCGCGTCGGCCTGCAGCTTCGCGGCCGTCACCTGCGCGACCGCCGCGTCCGCGCGCCGGCCGGTCGACAACGGCACGCCGACGGCGACGCCGACAGCGTTGTCGGGCCCCGATCGCAAGTACTGGCCGCCGACGGTGACGTCGCGCGCGCGGCTCGCGTCGGCGAGCTTCAGCGCCGCCTCCGCCGCGTCGAGCTCGAGGCGTGCCGCCCGCAGATCCGCGCGGTTCTCGAGCGCAAGGGCACGAACCTGTTCGATCGACGCCGCGATCGGCTGGACGATCAGATCGCCCGCCAGCACATCGACGTCCTCGTCGTCGAATGGATCGGTGAGATCGGAGAGCGGCACGTCGAGCGCGACCGCGCGCGCGGCCGGAGCGAGCGACGACGGCGAGGGTTTGTCGCCGTCGCCAATCAGGTTGAGCACGTCGCGAACACCGTGCGCGTAGCCCGCTTGCAAGGCGGTCACGCTGCCCTGCAGATCCACGAGCTCGAGGCCGATGCGCCGCAGGTCGACGCCGGCCGTGTAGCCCTCGTCCACGCGCTCGGCGAAGAGGTGCTGCAGACGCTCGAAGTCGCCGAGCGCCGCGCGCAGCACGTGCAGGTTGTCGCGCGCGAGGAGCGCGGAGAGAAACGCCTGCTTCAACGCGAAGGTCTGTTGCCGCAGCTCGTCCCCGAGCCGCGCCTCGGCGGCCTGACGCTCGATGTCCGCCTGCGCGACGCGCAGCTCGCGCTTGCCGCCGCGCTCGACGAGCTTCTCGACGTCGACGCTGAACTGCGTGTCGAGCACCGAGTTGTCGGCGACGGCGACGCCCGCGTACTGCGGATGCGCCAGCACGCGCGGCAGCGTGAGCTGCGTCGCCGCGAACGTCACGGTCGGCTCCGGCTTGAGCGCCGCCGCGACGCGCTGCGCGCGGAAGAGATCCACGTTGTAGCGCGCCGCGATCACCGAGAGGTTCCGTGCGACGAGCGCGTCCACGGCCGCCTGCAGCGTGAGCTGCGTCGGCCGGTCGAGGGCGCCCTGCGCGCGGCCGCGCGCGGCCGTCGCGAGCACCGCGCCGGCGACGATGCACGGCAATAGCGAACGAAGTCGGGACATGGTCGTTTCCTGAATCTGCAGGCGGCGCGCGGAGCGCCGCAACCGACCTATGCGCGTCAAAACGGATGTAGGGCGGCCCTTTCAGGGCCGCCGCGGCGAGGCTGAAAGCCTCGCCCTACACGTTTTGAAACCTCACGAAGGCGTTCAGTTCAGGGGAGGGCCGCGCGGGCTCGCGCGGCGAGCGGAGATCGACGGTGGAACGAGGCGCGCCGCGGACCCGTTCGCGCGATCGCCCGCGTCGGACGCGCCGGCGCCGAGCGCCGCCATACGGCTCTGCTGCGGGCGAGGCGACGCGTCGACGGCGCCCGCATCCGCGGGCTGATCGCCGGCGTCGATCCGCTGATGCGCGCCGATAGCCGATGGAAAGCTTCGAATGTCGGCGGCCGTGAAGTGCCCGTGGCCGTCGTTCAGCCACACGCCGACGGTGCCGCCGTTCATCGGACGGCGCGCGACGATGTCGAGATCGTTGTCGTGATCGATGTCGACGGTCGTGATCGTCAGCGCGTCGGCCGTCGATTCGAAGAACACGTCGGCCGGCGCGGCGCCCGAGAGCGAGAACTCGAGGCGGTACGTGTAGCCGTTCGCGCGGCGTCCGACGTGATCGGCAACGACGACATCGGGCGTGCCGTCCTGATTGAAGTCGCCGATCGCCGTCGACCAGCCGAACGGCCTGGCGGCCGTGCCGAGCCGGAACGCCGGCTGCAGCGGCGCAGCCGCGCTCGTGTGCGCCCGCGCGAGCCCGCGCTGATCCGCATCCGCCGCCACCGGCGACGGCGACGGCGACGCCGCGGCCCCCGCGCGGCCGGCTGCGCAGATCGCGAGCGCCGCGAACAGCGATGCGAAGATCCGCTTCATGTGCTGACGGTTTCTTTAGTCGCCGCGACAGCCGCGGCGGAGCGCCCGCCCCGTCGCAATCACAATGCCAGCCGCGTCGACGTGCGTGATCGGCGCGGCGATGCGTCGCCGGCGCTTCGCGGCAATCCCGGATTGCGGCGCGCATCGTCGCGATGTCGCCGTGGGTCGCTATCAAAGTCTTCGCCGCGGCAGACGCGGCGAAAGACATTCCTTATTCGGCGCGCATGCGCTTGATTCGGATCGATGCCGCGAGGCCGAGGAGACGCCGGCGCTCGATGTTCACCGACGCGGCGAACGCCGCGACGTCGAGCGAGACGCGCGGCGTGAGGTCGACGCCGACGCCGCCGGTCGGGTTCCACTGCGCGAAGGAGTACGTCGCGCCGCCGCGCAGCGCCATCCCGCTCGGGAATCGCCGCTCGACACCCGCGTGAAAGATGCCGCCGCCGATGCCGGATCCGATCTCGCCCGCGATCGTCCACGGCCCGGCGTCGTAGGCCGCGTCGGCGCGCACGTCGAGCGGCAGGTCCACGCGAACATCGGCGACCGGACTCTCGCCGGACTCGATGAACACGCCGGAGACGAGCGTCTGCAGCGAGGACGTGGTCCGCGTCACATCGGTCCAGACGATGTGGTTGCCGATGCGGTTGACACCGAAGCCGAGGGCGAGCGGACCGAGGGTCGCGCCCACGCCGACGTCCACGGCGCCGCCGCGTCCGGATGTGGAGGACGAGCGGGCGATCGCCAGCGGCGTCGCGCCGGGCGCAATCGTCACGAGTCCCGCCGCATCGGTGTCGATCCGCAGCCGGAGCGCGTCGTCCGCGAATCGGAAGCCGAGCAGGTAGTCGTAGTTGACGGCGAGGTACAGACGATCGCGCGATCGCGCGGCGTCGGACGCCAGCGGGAGGCTGCCGCGGTAGCCGATGGTGATCGCCGCCGCCGCCTGCCCCTGCAACGCGTTCGCAATCGTGAGCTGCGCGTTTGGGATGACGACCGGCGTCGCGCTCGCGAGGAGCGCCGCCAGCCGATCGTCGAAATCGTTCGTCGTCGTCAGCGCGAGGTACGGGCCTGCGCCGATGTGGACGCCGTGGCGCGCGCCGTTGTTGCGGGCCAGGTCGATCGTGCCGCCCCAGCTCGGCGCGGCCACGCCGCCGGCATCGATGTGCGCGGCGGGCGCGAAGCCGCGGTACACGTTTAGATCGCGGCTCACTTGTCCGTTGCGGAGCGCCGACACGAACGTCGCTTCGCCGCCGGAGGCCGAATCGCGATTGACGATGTAATGAATCGGACTGGCGATGTGCTCGATCGCGCGGACGGGATCGAACCCGCTCGAGCCCGGATCGTAGATGTCGAAGTCGCGCAGCACCTGCAGCAGGCCGAACGGCAGCACGATCGATCGAGACAGACGCTCTGGGTCGATCATCTCGGATGCGAGGTTCGCGGTGCCGGAGGAGCTGCCGAGCGCGATCCGCCGCGCGTCGAATTCCCAGCTCTGAGCGGAGGCGCGCGCGCAGACGGCGCAAAGGAGGCAAAGGCCGCGAAGAACGCAGAGAAGAACGCAAAGCAGACGGCGCTTTGCGCTCATCCCGCAGCGGGCAACCCGAGGTGCTGCATCAGCAGCTTCGCGAGCTCGGGGCCTTTGCCTTCCTCTTCGTGCTTGAAATAGACGTAGACGTCGCGGCAGCGCGCCGTGGTCTCGCGCGCGATCGTGTCGGCCCACTGTTTGATGTCGTCGGGCGTGTAGCCCTCGTCGCGGAGGCGGAAATACGCGTAGTCCGCGGTCGTGCGCACCGGCGTCGACAGCTTTTCGCTGTCGGCGACGCACAGCGCGAGGTTGCGCGCCGCGAGCCGCGCGTAGATCTCGTCGTCCAGCCACGACTCGTGGCGGAACTCGAACGCGGCGCACGCCTTCGGCGGCAGCTCTTCGAGGAACGCGTCGAACAGCGCGGCGTCCTTCTTCAGGTTCGGCGGCAGCTGGAAGAGAAGCGCGCCGAGCTTGTCGCCGAGCGTGCCGGCCACCTGGCAGAACGTGGCGACGAGCGCGCCGACGTTCTTCAGCCGGTTGTCGTGCGTGATCCGGCGCGGCGCCTTCAGCGTGAGCTTGTAGGGCGCCGGCGTCTGCGCCGCCCACCCGGCGACGAGCGTCTC
>QHWK01000220.1 GCA_003223775.1 Acidobacteriota bacterium | reverse complement strand
GGTCGCGGCGTTTCTCCTCGTCACGCTCTCGTCGATCGGGCTGCCGGGGTTGAACGGCTTCGTCGGCGAGTTCCTGATCCTGCTCGGCGCCTTCCGATCGAATCCGACGATGGCGGCGTTCGCGGCGACTGGGGTGATCCTGTCGGCGACCTACATGCTGTGGATGTTCCAGCGCGTGAACTACGGCACGGTGACCAACGCGCAGAACGCGCGGCTCCCCGATCTGCAGCCGCGCGAGTGGGCGACGATCGCCCCGGTGATTGCGATCGCGGTGCTGATGGGGGTCTTCCCGAACCTGTTCCTGCGGCCGATCGAGCCGGCGGTGCAGCGGACGCTCGCGCGCATCCAGCGCACGAGCTCGACGCGCGTGCAGGCGGCGATGCCATCGTCGGTCAGCCGGATGCCATCAGCCATCAGCCGTCAGCCATGATGCAGTCCTTCAACGCGATCGTGCCGATGGCGTGCGTCACGGCGGCGGGCATCGCCGCGATGGTCGCCGAAGCGTTCCGCGATCCGGGCGAGCGGATGCCGATCGGCGGGCTCGGCCTCGTCGGCTTCATCGGCGCGCTGGTGGCGTCGATCGCGCTGTGGGACCGCAACGCGTCGAGCTTCGACGTCGTCGCCGCCGACAACTTCGGCCTCTTCGTCACGATCGTCCTGATCATCATCGGCGTGCTGTCGCTCGCGATTTCCAGCGCGACGATCGACCGCGAGCATCTGCCGCGCGGCGAGTACTACTCGCTCATGCTGTTCGCGACGGCCGGCATGATGCTGATGGCGACCGCGTCGGACCTCCTCGTCATCTTCCTGGCGCTCGAGGTGATGTCGCTCGCCGTGTACGTGCTCACCGGCATCCGGCGCGATTCCCCGACGGCGACGGAAGCCGCCTTCAAGTATTTCCTGCTGGGCGCGTTCTCGAGCGCGTTCTTTCTCTACGGCATCGCGTTCACCTACGGCCTCACCGGCAGCACGCGCCTCGATCGGATCGGCAGCCTGATGTCGGCGCAGTCGGCGGCGCCGACGCCGATGCAACTGCTCGCGCTCGGCCTCGTCATCGTCGGCTTCGCGTTCAAGGTCGCCGCCGTGCCGTTCCACATGTGGACGCCCGACGCGTACGAAGGCGCGCCGCCCTCGGTCACCGGCTTCATGTCGACCGGCGTCAAGGCCGCGGCGTTCGCGGCGTTCATGCGCGTCTTCCTCTCGGCGTTCCAGCCGCTGCGCGGCACGTGGAGCGACGCGCTCTGGGTGCTCGCCGCGGCGACGATGATCGTCGGCACGGTCGTCGGCGTCGCGCAGTCGAACGTGAAGCGGATGCTCGCCTACTCGAGCATCGCGCACGGCGGCTACCTGCTGCTCGCGCTCCTCGCCGGCAACGACGTCGGCCAGGGCGCCGTCCTCTTCTACCTGCTCACCTATGCCGTGACGAACATCGGCGCGTTCGGCGTGATCGCGCTGCTCGAGAGCGCCGATCGGCCCAACGACGCGGTGCACGACTACGCCGGGCTGTGGAACGATCGGCCGGCGCTCGCCGCGCTGATGACGATCTTTCTGCTGTCGCTCGGCGGCTTTCCGCCGATGGCCGGCTTCATCGCCAAGTGGTACGTCTTCAGCGCCGCGATAAAGGCGGGCTACACCGGCCTCGCCATCCTCGGTGTGTTGACGAGCGTGGTCTCCGTGTTCTTCTACCTGCGCATCGTCGTGATGATGTACATGACGCCGGGCGAAGGGCCCCGCGCCGTGCCTCCCGTGCCGGCGCTGGCGGGCGCCGCCCTGTTCGTGTCGGCGGTCCTGGTCTTCTATCTGGGCATCCTGCCGACTCGCGTGCTCGATTGGGCGGCGGCGTCGATTTCGACGGTGTTCTGACTAGGGCGGCCCTTTCAGGGCCGCCAGGCGAGGCTGAAAGCCTCGCCCTACAAAGAAATGAGGCTGAAAGCCTCGCCCTACAAAGAAAGAAGCGTGCGACTCGATCAGAAGTCGAACTGCGCGCCGAACTTCACGAGCCGCGCGTCGAAGGTCGACGTCGGCCGCTGCCACGTCGCGCCGTTCGTGCCGTAGTTGTTGTTGGTCCAGAGCGCGTAGCTGCCGTTCAGCGCGTTGTAGACGTCGAAGTTCAGCTGCACCTTGCGGCCGCCGCTGCGGATGATCTTGCTCATCCGGACGTCGAGCTGATTGATGCGGTAGTCGAAGTACTGCGACAACGGCTGCAGCAGATCGATCTGCACCGTCTGGACGCCGCCCGACAGGCTGCGGTTGAGCGACGGCGCGATCTGCGCGTTGGTCGCCGTGTAGATCGAGCCGTAGTTCGGGCCGGGAATGCTCTGATACACGGCCGCGGCCTGGAGGCCCCATGGCAGCGGAACCGACCCGTTGACCTTCACGAGATTCTGATACGGGTTCCCTGATTCGCAGCCGCTCGCGACGCCGCTGAGCACCTGATAGTGCAGGTCCTCCGGCGAGTTGACCAGCACGCACTGGTTGGATTTCGACGTCGTCACGCCCGGCCACGTCGAGAGCAGGCTGATCGAATTCCCGATGTTCCATCCCCCGGTGACCGTGATGCCGCGTGGGAGGCGGGCGACGAGGTTGACGTCGGCGCCGTTGTAGTACTCGCTGGCCTTGCCGAAATTCGACGCGAGCGTCACGACGTTGTTCACGATGCCGAACTTGTCGGGGTTGACGTCGGCCAGGCCGCAAATCTGCTGGCCGGCGACGCCGGCCGGCAGCCGCGGATCGGACGGCGCCGTGATGCAGTACGACGTGTAGTCCGCGGGCGTCACGGCGGTATTTCGCGTGACGGTGAAGTTGCCGTACGTCGTCCGATAGAAGCCCGCCGTCAGCGCGACGCCGGTCGCCAGCTGGTGATCGACGCTCACCGACCACGCCCAGCTGTACGGCCGCTTGCCCCAACCCTGGATCCAGTCCGGATCCGCCGTCGTGCTGAAGACCTGCTGACCGAAGCTCTTGTTCGCCATCGGGCCGCACGTGTCGCCGCCGAAGCCGTTGGCGTTCGGGTTCCGCAGGTCGCAGTCGGGCACGAGATTGCCGTTGCCATCGCTCCACGACCGGCTGGTGTTCGTCACGATCGCGCTCTGCGGATTGAACGTCTTGCTCATCACCCACGAGACGAGACCGACGTAGCGGCCCAGTTGCCCCTTGATGGCCGTCTTGCCGTCGCCGAACACATCCCAGACGACGCCGAAGCGAGGATCGATGTCATGCCAGCAGGGGATGCAATCGAGGCCGGGCAAGGTGTGGGAATCGACGAGCGGACCGGCGAACGTCGTCACGGGATCCGCTTTCGTGCGGTGATATTCGTAGCGAATCCCGAGGTTCAGCGTCACGCGGTGCAGCGCCCACTGATCCTGCGCGAAGATGCTGAGATCGGGCCGCACCTTGACCTCGCTGTTGGAATTGGTCGGCGACGCGTACTCCGTGAGCAAGATCGGTGTTCCGGCTCTGAACGTGTACGTGTACGGGGTCGCGCCGCGATCGACGAACGAGTCGTACGGCAGGCTCTCGTCGGACGTGAAGCCGGTCTTGAGGCGATGTGCACCGGCGAGATACGTCATCGAAAAGCGCTGCTTGAACGGCCGCTGGCCGGTTCGGAACAGGACGGGTCCGTTGCCGTTGAACGGGAACGGCAGCGCCGTATCACGGTACAGGCGATTGCTCGGGATGCCGGCGCACGTGTTGTCGAACGTGCTCGCCCACGAGTTGAAGAGCAGCACGCCGCCTTCGAACAGCAGGTGATTCGTCGCCGTGTTGTTCCACGTCCCCATGAACAGCTGCGGGTGGTTGCAGTACGGGTTGCCCGACTCCATCGAGGAGACGCCGGCGTTCAGGTACGCGAAGTTGTTCGGCTGATTGTTCCGCTGCCACTCGTAGAACCCGTTCACCTTGTTCTTCTGATTGATCTGATACGTCACGCGGACATCATCGGAGCGGAGGTCCTCGGACGCGTCAGCCGGCTCGAACGGGCGGCCGTTGGTCCCGTCAGCCGGCGTGAAGACCGGATCGTTGAGCACGGTGTCGTGGAACAGGTTCGCGATGCGCTCGACGCGGCCCCAGCGGCGGTGAGCCGTCATGAACCACACCTTGTCCTGGACGATCGGCCCGGCGACCACCGCGTTCACGTCGTACACCGAACGGGTTCCGCTGTTCGTGATGGCCCCTGCGGCCCTGAGCGCATCGCTCATGTTGTCGGCCTGCAGGTTGTGGTTGGTGCCGCTCGCGAACACCGTGCCGCTGAAGCGATTGCCGCCCTCGCGCGGAATCACATTGAGCACGACGCCGTTGCTCGTGTATTCGGCGGACGTGCTGCCGGTCGGCGTGTCGACGACGATCTGCTGCGACGTCAGCGCGTTCACGAAGAACGTGCGCCCGCTGCCCTCGCCCTCGAACCAGTTGAACGACATGCCGTCGAGGAGCATCTTCGTGTCGCCCTGCTTCGATCCGTGCAGCGACGCGCGCGAGCTCGTTTCGCCCTTGCTGCCGCCGACATCCTGCGCGTTGGTCGGCGACTGCAGCGCCGGCGT
>QHWK01000213.1 GCA_003223775.1 Acidobacteriota bacterium | reverse complement strand
TCGGCGCGCTCCTGCATGCTCGTCAGGCCGAAGCCGGAGGTCGATCGTCCCGCCGCAATGCCTCGCCCGTCGTCGGCGACCGAGAGGCGAAGGCCGATCGATCGCACGGTCGACGCGTGCAGCGTGATGCGGCGCGCGCGCGCGTGGCGGACGGCGTTGGTGAGCGCTTCTTGCGCGATGCCGGCGATCTCGCGCTCGACGCCGTCGCCCACGCGCGGCAGCTCCTCGAGCCTGAGCTCGATCGGCACGTTCGTCGTCAGCCGCGCGCGATCGGCGATGCGCGCGAGCACCGTGGACATCGGCTCGGCGTCGCCGACGTTGGGCCGCAGCGTCCCGACCGATCGCCGCGCCTCGGTCATGTGGGTGCGCGCGAGATCGACCGCGGTGTCGAGCTTCAGCGCAACGGGCGCGGGCACCGACGCCTTCGCCGCCTCGCGCTGCGCCGCCTGCAGCTGCATGAGGATCGCGCCGAAGCCCTGCGCGAGGTTGTCGTGGATGTCGCGCGCCAGCCGGTTCCGCTCCTCGAGGATCGCCTTGCGCCGCTCCTCGAGGCGGCTGCTCTCGACGACGCGGCTGTGGTGCAGCGCGAGCGCGGCCTGGCGCGCCATCGCTTCAATCAGCATCACGCGCCACCAGCTGGCGCCTTCGCACGGCGGCACGCCGCGGTTCGAGAGCTTGATCCACCCGAACGTCTTCGACCCGAGCACGAGCGGCGCGACGACCATGCCGCGCACGTCGACATCGCGCTGGCACGCGCGCACTTCCGGCGGCAGCCGCGGATCGTCGTTCTCGTACTCGATCGTCTGCAGCCAGCCGTCCTTGAACGCGAAGAGGTGGCTGCCGAGCGCCTCGTGCGGGAACGCGAGCGACTCGAGGCCGTTCTTCTTCGTGTAGAGGCGATCGCCGACAAACGCCATCCACAGCGAGCAGCGCTCGCCGCCGTCGTCGATCAGCCACACGCCGCACGCGTGGCTCTCGGATTCCTCGACCATCGTCTGCGTCAGGCCGCCGAAGAATCCCTCGACGTCCGGCTCGCGCACGAGGAGATCGACGGCGAGCTGCACCACCTCGGCCTGCATGTTGGCGAGGCACTCGGCGCGGCGGCGCTCGGTGTGCTCGCGCACGAGCGCGGCGCGGAGCACCTCGGGATCGTTCGACTCCACCTCGACCGGCGGTGTGAGGCGTTCGCGGCAGTCGTTGTCCTCTGAAGCCACGGTCCCATTATCGGGCAGTTGCTCGGCGATCACATCGTCCAAAAGTCGCAGATCGCCCTGTGACGCACGTCGCACCTTTCGCTCGCGCGCATGCACGAGCGAGAAATCGGGAACTCGCTCGATTGTTTTACGCGTCATAGACAAGCGAATGTTGCTGGTGCACGTCGATTTCGCGCGCGCTCGTTCGTCCATCGTGTGGAGCACGCGAGCGCGCGTGACGGCTGTGTAAAAAGGAGCGGCATGGCGAAGCGGATGTTGGCGATGTTGGCCGTGACGGCGTTGATCGTCGGCGGCCTCGGGTTCGTGAAGTTCAGACAGATTCAGACCGCGATCGGCCAGGCGGCCGCGTTCCAGCCGCCGCCCGAAGCGGTGACGACGATCGTGGCGGCGGCCGGGGAGTGGCCGGCGACGTTGAACGCGATCGGCACGATGGCCGCGGTGCAGGGCGTGACGGTGAGCGCCGATCTGCCGGGCACCGTGGACAGCATCGGGTTCGAGTCGGGGCAGATCGTGCGCGAGGGCGAAGTGCTCGCGCTGCTCGACACGCGTCAGGAGCAGGCGCAGCTGGCCGCGGCCGAGGCGCAGCGCGAGCTGGCGCGGCTGAACTACGAGCGCATGCAGGGGCTGCTCAGCGGCAGTGTGATCTCGCAGGCGGAGTTCGATCGCGCCAACGCCGACTACCGGCAGACCGAGGCGCGCGCCGGCGAGACTCGCGCGGCGATCGAGCGCAAGACGATTCGCGCGCCGTTCTCCGGTGTCCTCGGCATCCGGCGCGTAAACCTCGGCCAGTACATGTCGGCCGGCGATGGGCTCGTGACGCTGCAGTCGATGAACCCGATCTACGTGAACTTCGGCGTGCCGCAGCAGTCGGTGACCGAGATGCGCACGGGACGGACCGTGCGCGTGACGGCCGAGGAGCTGCCGGGCGTCGAGTTCACGGGCCGGATCACCGCCGTCGATTCGGCGGTCGATCCCTCGACGCGCAACGTGCAGATCCAGGCGACGCTCGCCAACCCGGCGGGCAAGCTGCGGCCGGGAATGTTCGTGAAGGCCGCGGTCGCGCTCGGCGCGGCGAGCGCGGTCGTCGCGCTGCCGGCGTCGGCGATCAGCTACGCGCCCTACGGCGATTCGGTGTTCGTCGTCGGCGACATGAAGGACCCGAGCGGCGCGAGCTACCGCGGCGTCCGCCAGCAGTTCGTGAAGCTGGGCGAGTCGCGCGGCGATCAGATCGCGGTCGTCTCCGGCCTCAAGCCGGGCGACGAGGTGGTCACCTCCGGCGTCTTCAAGCTGCGCAACGGCGCGGCGGTGCTGGTGAACAACAGAGTGCGGCCGGCGAACAACCCGGCGCCGAAGCCCGAGAACAGCTGATGAGACTCACCGACCTGTTCGTCAAGCGGCCCGTTCTCGCGATCGTCGTCAACCTGGTGATTCTGATCGCCGGGCTGCAGTCGATTCGCGCGCTGAGCGTGCGCCAGTATCCGCGCAGCGACATCGCGGTGGTCCGCGTGTCCACGGTCTACGTCGGCGCCAACGCCGATCTCGTGCGCGGCTTCATCACCACGCCGCTCGAGCGCGTGATCGCGAGCGCCGACGGCATCGATTACATGGAGTCGTCGAGCGCGCAGTCGCTCAGCACGATCACCGTGCACCTGAAGCTGAACTTCGACACCAACGCGGCGCTGACGCAGGTTCAGGCGAAGGTCGCGCAGGTGCGCAACGATCTGCCCCCCGAGGCGCAGGCGCCCGTCATCCAGCTCGAGACGGCCGACACGCAGTTTGCGGCGATCTACCTCGGCTTCTCGTCGGCGGAGCTCGATCAGAACCAGATCACCGACTACCTGACGCGCGTCGTGCAGCCGAAGCTGAGCGCGATCGACGGCGTGCAGCGCGCCGACATCCTCGGCGACCGCACGTTCGCGATGCGGATCTGGCTGAAGCCGGAGAAGATGGCGGCGCTCGGCATCTCGCCGTCGGCGCTGCGCGAGGCGCTCGCGCGCAACAACTACCTGTCGGCGCTCGGACGCACCAAAGGGTCGATGGTGTCGGTGAACCTCGTCGCGAACACCGATCTGCGCACGCCCGAGGAGTTCCGGCAGCTCGTCGTCAAGGAGCAGAACGGCGTCGTCGTGCGGCTCGGCGACGTCGCCGACGTGCAGCTCGGCGCGACCAACTACGAGGAAGACGTCCGCTTCAACGGCCAGTCGGCCACCTTCATGGGCGTCTGGGTGCTGCCGACGGCGAACTCGCTCGACGTGATCTCGCGCGTGCGCCGGGCGCTGCCCGAGATCGAGTCGCAGCTGCCGGCCGGCATGAAAGCGGCCGTCCCCTACGACTCGACCGAGTACATCAAGGACGCGATCAACGAGGTGCTCCGCACGCTCACCGAGACGCTGCTGATCGTCATCGTCGTGATCTTCCTGTTCCTCGGCTCGTTCCGATCCGTGCTCATCCCGATCGTCGCGATTCCGATCTCGCTCGTCGGCGCCGTCTTCCTGATGCTCGCCGCCGGCTTCACGATCAACCTGCTCACGCTGCTCGCGATCGTGCTGTCGGTCGGCCTCGTGGTCGACGATGCGATCGTGATGGTCGAGAACGTGGAGCGGCACCTGCACGAAGGAAAATCGCCCACGCGCGCGGCGATCGACGCGGCGCGCGAGCTGGTCGGCCCGATCATCGCGATGACGATCACGCTGGCGGCCGTCTACGCGCCGGTCGGCATCCAGGGCGGCCTCACCGGCGCGCTCTTCCGCGAGTTCGCCTTCACGCTCGCCGGCGCCGTCATCGTCTCGGGCGTCGTCGCGCTGACGCTGTCGCCGATGATGGGATCGAAGCTGCTGCGCACGGGCGACACCGAGCGCGGGTTCGCCGGCTGGGTCAACCGGCGGTTCGAGAGCGTTCGCCGCCTCTATTCGGCGGCGCTCACCTCGACGCTGCGCTATCGGCCGGTCGTGCTCACGCTGTGGCTGATCGTCGCGCTGCTCATCGTGCCGTTCTACATGTTCTCGCAGCGCGAGCTCGCGCCGGCCGAGGATCAGGGCGTCGTGTTCGGCGTCATCCAGGCGGCGCCGAACTCGACGATCGATCAGACCCGGCTGTTCACCTCGCAGGTGCACGACGTCTACCGGTCGATGCCGGAGGCGGCGAGCATCTTCCAGATCATCGGACCGACCGGCGGCTTCGGCGGCATGGTGACCAGGCCGTGGAGCGAGCGCACCAAGACGGCGCAGCAGCTGCTGATGGAATCGATCGGGCCGCTGTCGCAGATTCCGGGCATCCGCACGATTCCGCTGACGCCGCCGCCGCTGCCGGGCGGCGGCGACTTCCCGGTCGATCTCGTGATCGCCTCGGCGGCGGAGCCGCAGCAGCTCGACGCGATCGCGAAGCAGCTGGTCGGCAAGGCGTTCGCGAGCGGCATGTTCATCTTCGCCGACTCCGACGTGAAGTTCGATCAGCCGCAGGCCGAAGTCGTCTTCGATCGCGACAAGCTGCGGTCGCAGGGCGTCGATCTGAGCCAGGCGGGCCGCGATCTGTCGGTGCTGCTCGGCGGCGACTACGTCAACCGCTTCAGCATCCAGGGGCGGAGCTACAAGGTGATCCCGCAGATCCAGCGCGCCGAGCGGCTGACGCCGGATCAGCTGTCGCAGATCTACATCACCGGATCGAGCGACAAGCTCGTGCCGCTGTCGACGTTCGCGAGCCTCCGCACGACCGCGGAGCCGCGCGAGCTGAAGAAGTTCCAGCAGCTGAACGCCGTCCGCATTCAGGGCGTGATCCCGCCGCCGGTGCCGCTCGACAAGGCGCTCACGTTCCTCGAGAACGAGGCGAAGCCGCTCCTGCCGCAGGGCTTCACGATCGACTACGCCGGCGAGTCGCGGCAGCTGCGCACCGAGGGCGGCAGCTTCCTCGGCATCTTCCTGCTGTCGGCGGTGCTCATCTATCTCGTGCTCGCCGCGCAGTTCGAGAGCTTCCGCGATCCGTTCATCATCCTGGCGGGATCGGTGCCGCTCGCGGTCTCGGGCGCGCTGCTGTTCTCGTTCCTCGGCCTGACGACGCTGAACATCTACAGCCAGGTCGGGTTGATCACGCTCGTCGGCCTCGTGTCGAAGAACGGCATCCTCATCGTGCAGTTCGCGAATCACCTGCAGGAGACGGGCACGAGCAAGCTCGCGGCGGTGATCGACGCCGCGTCGACGCGGCTGCGCCCGATTCTCATGACGACGGCGGCGACCGTCGTCGGGCATTTCCCGCTCGTGCTCGCGACCGGCCCCGGCGCGGGCGCGCGCAACAGCATCGGCATCATGCTCGTGAGCGGCATGATCATCGGCACGATCTTCACGCTGTTCGTCGTGCCGTCGATCTACGTGCTCGTCGCGCGGACGCACAAGGCGGCCGTCGAGGAGAGGGCCGGCACGATCGTTCGCATTCCCGATCTCGCGGAGGCATCATGAAGGTTCGCGCATATATCGCCGCGTTCGCCGCGGCGCTGGCCGCCGCGCAGGCGTCGGCGCAGACGCCGGCGCCGCAGCCGGCCGCCGACACGCTCGCGCTGCCGCTCGACGAGGCGGTTCGCCGCGCCGTGGAGCACAACCCGGATCTCGAGGTCGTCCGCCTCGGCACGGAAGTCGAGGCGGCGGCCGTCGGCGAGAGCCGTACGGCGTACACGCCGGTGTTCTCGACCACGCTCGGCCGATCCAGCAACACCACGCCGCCGACGAATTTCCTGCTCGGCAACGCCGGCGTCGACGCGCGCGACTGGTTCTCGTCCACCGGCGTGCGCCAGCGCGTGCCGTGGGGCAACGGCACGTGGAGCGTGTCGTGGGACGCGTCGCGAACGACGAGCAACAGCCCGCTGACCAGCTTCGATCCGAGCGTGCAGTCGGGCGTGCAGTTCGCGTTCTCGCAGCCGCTCGTCCGCGATCGGAAGATCGACGCGGCGCGGCAGCAGTTCATCATCGCGAAGCGGAATCAGGAGAGCTCGGAGCTGCGGTTCCGCGAATCGGCGGTGCAGACCGTCGCCGCCGTGAAGCAGGCGTACTGGACGCTGAAGGCGCTGCGCGCGAACGTCGCCGTGCAGCAGCGATCGCTCGAGCTCGCGCAGGAGCTCGCGGCGCAGAACAGGGTGCGCGTGCAGGTGGGCCAGGCGCCGCCGCTCGATCTGGTGCAGGTGGAAGCGGAAGTCGCCGAGCGGCGCGAGAACCTGATTCGCGCCGCCGCCGCGGCCGACGATGCGGAGGACCGCCTGCGGCGGCTGATCATCGATCCGGCCGACGCGTCGTTCTGGCGCGTGCGGCTCGATCCGATCGACGAGCCTGGCGCGCGGCCCGCGCTCACCGACGTCGATGCGGTGGTCGCCAGGGCGCTCGACGCGCGCTACGACGTCGCGCGCGCGGTGAACGAGGTCCGGAACGCCGCGACAAGCGTCGAGTACTTCAGCAATCAGAAGCTGCCCGACGTGCGGCTCGAGACGTCGTATCGCGGCACCGGCCTCGGCGGATCGCAGCTCGTGCGCACAGGCGCGTTTCCGGGCGTCGTCACCGGCCGCGCCGACGCCGGGTTCGGCGACGTCCTCGGCCAGGTGTTCGGCCACGACTACCCGACGTGGAGCTTCGGCGTCACCGTCAGCTATCCGGTCGGGCGCAGCTTCGAGGAGATGAGCGCGGTGCGCGCCGGCGTGGAGCGGCGGCGATCGGCCGAGCGGGTGGCCAGCCTCAAGCTGGACGTCGCGGAAGCGATCCGCCAGGCGGCGCGGCAGGTGCGAAGCACGGCGGAGCGGGAAGAGGCGGCGCGCGCCGGCGCGACGCTCGCCGAGCAGCGCCTCGACGTCGAGCGGCGCCGCTACGACGCGGGGCTCTCGACGAGCTTCTTCGTCACGCAGGCGCAGCGCGATCTGCTGCAGGCGCAGGTGAACCTCCTGCAGGCGACGCTCGATTGCCAGTCGGCGCTCGTCAGCTTCGAGGCGCTGCAGCTCGCGCCGGCGATCGGCGACGGCGACGCGATCGGCGTCAGCGGATCCAACGTCGTGTCGGTCCCGACGCGCACGCCGGGCGGGATCTTCAGGCCCGGCGCAAGCGTCTTCTGAGCATGCAAGAGTCCGGATGTAGGGCGACCCTTTCAGGGTCGCCTCCACGATCGCGAGACGATTCGTCATGACGACCGCTGAATACACCGTGACGGTGGAGAGTTCCGTCGAGCTGCTGCGGACGATCGCCGCCGTGCTCGACATCCGCACCGTCTTCCCGCAGATCTCCGAGATCGCGAACAAGGTCGTCGCGCACGATCTGCTGACGATGATGTTCAACGACGGCGGCGGCGAGATCCTGATCGAGGCGGCGTCGACCGACGAGTTCCGCGGGCTGAGCCGGTTCGTGAAGGCGGACAACGCGCAGCCGGAAGACGGCGTGGTGCTGATCGACGACTTCGCGACCGCGGCGCTGCCGGTCGTCGAGCCGATCGATCTACGCGACCGCATCCTGGCGGCCGGCTTCAGGTCGCTGCTCGTCGTGCTCACGCGCGCCGGGCAGCAGCAGATGGGCCTCGGCTTCTGGTCGAAGCAGCCGCGGGCCTTCTCGCGCGACGACGTGCCGGCGGCACGGCGGATTGCCGATCACGTGGCGCTGGCCGTCTCGCACGAGCAGCTTGCTGAGGCGGCGCGCAAGGTGGCCGAGGCGCATGCGCGCGCCGAGCTGCTCGAGGCGCGCGTGCGCTCGCTCACCGAGGAGCTGCGGTCGAAGGCCGATCACGCGCGCGTGGTCGGCCGTTCGGCCGAGTGGAAGGACATCCTGAAGCAGGCCACGCAGGTCGCCGACACCGAGACGACGGTGCTGCTCACCGGCGAATCGGGGACCGGCAAAGAGGTGATCGCGCGCTTCATCCACCGCGCGTCGCCGCGCAAGAGCGGCCCGTTCGTCGCGCTGAACTGCGCCGCGCTGCCCGAGCAGCTGCTCGAGTCGGAGCTCTTCGGCTACGAGCGCGGCGCCTTCACCGGCGCGCAGCAGGCCAAGCCGGGGCAGATCGAGCTCGCGGGCGGCGGCGTGCTCTTCCTCGACGAGGTCAGCGAGATGAGCCCGTCGGCGCAGGCGAAGTTCCTCCGCGTGCTGCAGGAGCGCGAGTTCCAGCGGCTGGGGGCCGTCCGGCCGCAGCGCGCGAACGTCCGCGTGATCGCCGCGACGAACCGCGATCTGAAGAAGGCCGTCGAGCGCGGCGATTTCCGCGAGGACTTGTACTACCGGCTGATGGTGTTCGACATCTGCATCCCGCCGCTGCGCGAACGCGCGGACGACATCCTCGACTTGAGCGACGCGTTCCTCGAGGAGATCGCGAAGTCGTTCGGGCGGCCGCCGGCCGGCCTCACGCGCGACGCGCGCGAGGCGCTGCTGGCCCACGACTGGCCGGGGAACGTCCGCGAGCTGCGCAACGCGCTCGAGCGCGCGGCGATCGTCTGCGAGGGCGGTCTGATCAGCGCCGCGCACCTGTCGCTGCAGCCGCGGCTGCGCGCGCGGCCCGCGGCCGCGTCGAACCTCGGTGTCGTCGAGCGGGAGACGATCGCACAGGTGATGCGCGAGTGCCGCGGGAACAAGTCGAAGGCCGCCAAGCGGCTCGGCCTCTCGCGGAGCCAGCTGTACTTCCGGCTGCGGAAGTACGAGCTCGACGCCGGCCAGGCGGCAACCAGGAACTAGCAATACAGGATTCGCATGGGAGAGACGGATCATCACGAAGCAACGAAGGGGTCACGAAAACACGAAGCATTCCTTGTACAAGAGAAATTCGTGTCTTCGTGGATCTTCGCGGCTTCGTGACAAGACGTCACTCATTGCGCGCGCCAGCGCTGTTAATTGACGTCCTCAAGCTGCAACGCTGAAGCCGCGGATGGATCCGGCGCGCCAGCGCCGGCCACACCTCCGGATCGCTGCGGACGAGCGCGTCGATCTCGTCGTCGGTCAGCTCGTAGCCTTTCTGCTGCAGCTCCTTCAGCGTCTCTCGCGGCCGTTCCTTGAAGCGCATCCGCAGATCCTCGTCGGTGAGGACCCACCCAATCACGAGCTGAGTTGTTTTCTGCGACATTCCGCGGCCGTTCGCAATCCGCGCGCCAGCGGTGCCTGCGCGGAAGTGCGGGCGCTCGCGCTTCGTTCGCGCCGCCGCCGCTGTCCGTCGATGCGCACTGTGCGCGCCGGTGAACAGGGGCTGCGCTCGGTCGTGGGCGCCGGAGTCTCCCCGAATCCATCGAACTCGCTGATTCGGCAGCCGATCCAACCGGCTTCGCAGATGTGCACGGCGTGGAGCGGTGTTTGCGATTGACGCCGCCGGCGTGCCGACGACGACCTATACGCAGCCGACCACCGCAGCCTGGACCGCCATCGACTGGCCGTTCGCCGCCTCGTGGGCGCGCGCGAAATATGTCGCGCTCGCCGGGGCCGTCGTTGTGGCGCTCGCGTTCAGGTTGAGCGCGCTGTCCGCCTACGGCTTGAGCGAAGACGAGATCAACAAGCTGCACGCCGTCGAGCAGTACCGCGCCGGGCGCTTCACCGCGAACGCCGAGCACCCGATGCTGATGAAGCTCGCGATGTGGGGAAGCGTCACGGTGTCCGACGCATGGAACGCCACGGTCCCCGCCGGCCTCGAGATTCCGCTCGAGACGGCGCTGCGCGCGCCGAACGCCGTCGCAGGCGCGGCCACGACAGCGGCGCTCTTCGGCGTCGCGGATCTGCTCTTCGGCGGACCGGTTGCCATCGTCGCCGCCGCGATCTGGGCGTTCGACGTGAACGCGATCGCGATCAATCGAATCGGCAAGGAGGACACGTTCCTCCTGTTGTTCTTCCTGCTGGCGATCTTCTGCTACGAGCGCGCGAAGCGCGCCGGCGCGGACGATCTCGCCGCGGCGCGGCGGTGGTACACGGTCAGCGGCGCGTCGTTCGGGCTCATGCTCGCCTCGAAATACATGCCGCACTATCTCGGCATCTACGCGATCTTCAATCTGATCACCGATCCTGAGCCCGGCGCGAACCGGCCGAGCGCGCTCGGCCACTACGGCGCGATGGCGTTCGCGTTCGTCCTGGCGAACCCCGCGATTCTGTCGCTCGCGACCTGGCGCTACGCCTCGCACTACGTCGGCGGCGATCTGCTCGCGCATCACGGCTATCTCTACGCCGGCGCCCTCTACGTGACGAACGTGCCGGTCTCGCCGCTCGGCGTGCCGCCGACCTACTACCTGCGGCTCCTCGGGACGCGCGTGCCGCTCGTGGTGCTCGCGGCCGTCGTGCCGGGCGCGATCGAAATGATCAGGCGGCGCGCGGAACGCGGCTTTGTCCTGCTGCGGACGCTCGCGATCTTCCTGCTCGTGCCGTACTCGCTGATGGCGGCGAAGTTCCTGCGCTACGCGCTCCCGATGATCGCGACCCTCGATCTGATCGCGGCCGTGGGCCTCGTGGCCGGCATCGGCTGGCTGCTGCGCAAGGGATGGCTGACCATTGCCACGCGCCGCACGGTTGCCGCCGCGGCGATTGTCGTGTTCGCCGCCGGGCTCGCGTCGGCGCCGCAGGCGGCCGCGCCGTTCTACTCGCTGTTTCAGAACGGCGTCGGCGCGCGAATCGATCCGCGCGGCTCGGCATTTCCCGAGCAGACCTACGACTACGGCGTGCGTGAAGCGGCCGCCCTCATCGCATCCGCCGCCAGCCCGTCCGCGGTCGTTGTCACGGATGCGCCGGCTGTGGCGTCTCTGTACTTGCAGCGCGACGGACGCCCGGACATCACGGTCCGCGGGCTCTCGTCGCACGGCGTCGCCGGGGCCGTCGAGACGTGGGTGCTGACGCAGGACGAGCACGTGACGTTCGAGAACGACCTGCTCGTCGAGCGCCTCCGCGCGACGCGCCAGCCGTGGACGCAAATCCGCATGGGCGACCTCGTCGCGCTGCAGGTCTTCAGGATTCCGGAGATGAAACGATGCAACGCCAGCTCGTCGTGAACGCCGACGATCTCGGGCTCACCGTCGGGGTGAACGAAGGGATTTTCGACGCGCACGACCTCGGCATTCTCACGAGCGCGAGCCTCTTCGCGAACGCGCCGGCCACCGAAGACGCGATCGCGCGCAGCCGCCTGCGTCCGTCGCTCGGCATCGGCGTGCACCTCGCGCTCGTGGACGGCGCGCCCACGCTCCCGCCCGACGACGTTCCAACGCTCGTCGCAGACGATGGACGGTTTCGCACGTCGTGGAAGCCGTTCATCGTCGCCTGCCTGCAACGGCGCGTGTCGCTCGACGACGTCGAGCGCGAGCTCACGGCGCAGATCGCGCGGCTGCAGCGGGCCGGCGTCCGGCTGACGCATCTGGACGCGCACAAGCACGTGCACGCCTATCCGCCGATCTTCGCCATCGTCGCGCGTCTGGCGATCGGGTTCGGCATACCCGTCGTCCGCGTGCCGTACGAGCGGCGATCGCTGGCGGCCTCGGCGGCGCTCCGGGATCCGGCGTTCGCGCAGACGTGGCTGAACGCGGCGCTGTGGCCGTGGGCGCGCGCGAACTACCGCACCGCCGCCGCGCTCGGCGTGCGGACGCCGGCGTTCATCGGCCGCGTTCGCACCGGCCTCTTCGACCGCGCGTCGCTCGCCGCAATGCTGCGCGCGGTCGGGCGCGGCGTCACCGAGCTCATGGTCCACCCCGGCTACGTCGACGACGACCTGCGGCGCGCCAGCACGCGCCTCGTCGAGTCGCGGCAGGCGGAGATGGAGCTGCTCTGCAGCATAGAGACACGCGCGCGGCTCGTCGGCGAGCGCATCGAGCTGGTTCGCCACGACCTGGCGCGGACGTCACGGATGCCAAGGAGTGTTCGACATGCCTCGTAAGTCCGCAAGCGGCGTGCAGCTGTCGATCGTCGTCCCGCTCTTCAACGAAGCCGGGACGATCGAAGAGCTCACGCGCCGCCTCACGGCGGTGCTCTTCCTGATCGGCCGCCGATCGGAAATCGTCTACGTGGACGACGGCAGCAGCGACGGCACGGCGGAGGCGCTCGAGGTGCTGGCGGCGCGCTACCCGCACGTGCGCGCGATCCGCCTTGCGCGCAACTACGGGCAGACGGCCGCGCTCGCCGCCGGATTCGACGCCGCCGCCGGCGAGGTGATCGTCGCCATGGACGGCGATCTGCAGCACGCGCCCGAGGAAATTCCGAAGCTGCTCGCGAAGCTCGACGAAGGCTACGACATCGTCAGCGGCTGGCGCGAGCAGCGCGTGGACAACCTGTGGACGCGCCGCGTGCCGTCGAAGATCGCCAACTGGCTGATGGCGAAGCTCTCGGGCGTCTCGCTGCACGACTTCGGCACGACGTTCAAGGCGTACCGCGCGCCGGTGATCAAGCGCATCCGGCTCTACGGCGATCTGCACCGCTTCATCCCGGCGCTCGCGAGCTGGGGCGGCGCGCGCATCGCGGAAGTGCCGATCGCCAACATCCCGCGGCCGCAGAGCGCGTCGCACTACGGGCTGTCGCGCACCTGGCGCGTGGCGGCCGATCTCGTCACCGTGCGCTTCCTGCTGCGATACGTGACGCGGCCGCTGCACTTCTTCGGACCTGTCGGCTTCGCCGCCATGGCGGCGGGCATGCTGGGCCTCGGCTGGGTGTTCCTCACGAAGCTTCTCACCGGCGCGCCGGTGTTTCTCGCGCACGGACCGCTGCTGCTGTTGAGCGCCGTGTTCGTGCAGGCCGGCGTCGTGCTCGTCGGGCTCGGGCTGCTCGCGGAGCTGCTGACGCGCATCTACATGGACGGACGGCGCCGCCGCATCTACACCGTCGCGCGCCGCGAGCCTGCGCTGCAGACGTGGAGCGCCGAGCGGCCGTCGCGGGCGCGCCTCCGCTCGGGAGTGCTGCAATGATCCGTCGTCTTTCCGCCGGCGCGTTCGCGCTTGCGCTGACGTTCGCGCTGACGGCCGCCCTTCACGCCGCCGGCGCGGAGCGTCATCACTACCGCATCACCGCGCGCGTGCGTCCGCTGGTCGTCTTCTGGATCACCCGTGACGGCGTCGGCGACGCCGTCCTCACGCGCTCGCAAGCGTCGGACGAGACGCGCTACTCGCTGCTCATCGGATCCGATCCCGAGCGCGCGCCGTTTCACATCAACCGGTGGGGCTACATCGAGGAGGAGATTCGAGGCCGCGAGGCGCGGCTCACCGGACTGATGACGCAGTCCGACGAGGAGTCGATCGCGCAGGCCGAGTCGAACATCCGCTCGCAGTCCTCCGGCCGCCATCCGTTCAAGGTCATCGAGACGACGGCCGACGGCGAGCGCGCGACGTCGCGCGTGCGCGTGATCGCCGCGCCCGAGGACTACACCGTTCGGCAGCTGCCGATTCTGCTCGACCTCGCGCAGCGCGAGCGGACCGAGGGGACGTCGCGGGTCGTCCGGCTGCCGGAGGGCGCGCGGCCGGGATTTCTCGCCGCCGTCGCGGACGCCATGCGCGAAGGATCGCCCAACCCGATCACCTACGCGTACTACGGGCGCCTCTACGCGCTGCGCCGCACACGGACGCAGCGGATCGCGGATTTTCAGAGCGGCGCGACGGCCTACGGGCCGGCCATCGCCGCCGAGTTCGTCTCGACGAGCGCGCACGACGGAGAGCAGACCCGTTTCTCGATCACCTACGGGACGGCGGGCGCCTTCGCCGAAGTGCCGCTCCGCGTCACCTATCAGCCGCGATGGTGGATGCAGGTCGAGCTGACCATCGACGATGCGGCCGACGCGCTCGCCGCTGCCGACGGAGTCCGCCGATGAGTGTTTTCGAGAATGTGACAGTGCTCGCGTTTGCGATTGCCATTGCCGCCCCCACGGCGTCCGCGCAGCAGCCGCCATCGACGGTGTCGGGAAGCGTGTCGATCGCGGGAACCGACGGCGTTCCGCTCGTGGTTCCCGGTGTCACCGTGACGCTCACGTGTGGCGCCGGCGATCCGCGGGTCGACGTGTCGAACGAGCAGGGGAGCTTCGCGTTCGCAGACGTGCCGGCTGCCGGCGCGTGCTCGATCGGCGCCGAGCTGCAGGGCTTCTCGTCGGCGACG
>QHWK01000511.1 GCA_003223775.1 Acidobacteriota bacterium | reverse complement strand
CGGCCGAGCGCGCTTTCGGCGCCGAAGTGCTTGCGCGCGAACGCGGCGTTCGCAATCGCGATCGGCAGCCGCGCGTCGCCGTCCGCGTCGGTGAACGTGCGGCCCTCGAGCAGCCGCTGGCCGGTGACGTCGAAGACGCCGGCGGTGATCTGCTCGAAGTTCGCGATCGGGCGGTCGCGGTTCTCGCGGTACATCCGGCCGTCGATCTCGATCGGCGTCGTGCCGGAGAAGACCATGCGGAAGCGGTTCGTCAGCCCGACGGCGGCGAACTCCGGGCTCGCGCTCAGGTCGCGGACGAGGCGATCGTAGAACAGCTTCCGCGACTCCTGCGACGGGTAGTCGCCGTCCATCAGCCCCATGCGCGCCGACATGATGCCGCTCGCGTCGTAGCCGTAGTCGATCGTCTGCTGGTTGAGGATCGATCGCAGCTGCAGGAGCGAGCCGACGAGCAGCACGCACGTGACGACGATCTGGAACACGACGAGGCCGCGCGAGACGAGCGCGACGCGCCGGCTCGTGCCGCCGCGGCCGCCGCCGTCGCGCAGCACCGCGTTCGTGTCGGCGCCCGACGACATCCACGCCGGCAGCAGGCCCGACGCCACCGCCGCGCCGATGGCCGCCACGACCGAGACGGCGAGCACGACGCGGTCCACGTCGAACGTGATCCACGACGGCGGCGGCGTCTCGAGGCTGCGCACCGACGCCGACAGCCAGTCGATCGAGAAGTACGCGAGCGCGATGCCGATCGCCGCGCCAATCGAGGCGATCAGCAGGCTCTCGGTCAGCATCTGCCGGACCAGCCGCGCGCGCGACGCGCCGAGCGACGATCGGACCGCGAGCTCCCTCGCGCGCAGCATCGCGCGCGCGAACTGCATGTTCATCACGTTCACGCACGCGATGAGCAGCACGCCGACGCAGAAGCCGAGCATCGTCAGGAGCGTGCCGCGGAGCGGCCGCGGCGTGAAGGTCTTGATCAGCGGCTCGACCTGTCCGGTGTTGAACGTCTTGTTCGTCGCCGGGTACGCGGCCGCCATGCGCCGCGCGAGCGCCGTGAACTCCGCGTTCGCCTGATCGAGCGAGACGCCCGGCTTCAGCAGGCCGAGCACCGCGGGATTCACCGCGCGCGGATCGCTGCGCGGGAGCGGCGGGAACTCCGTGTAGAGCGGAATCCACAGCTCCTCGTTCGTCGGAAACGCGAAGCCTTTCGGCATCGCGCCGACAATCGTCGCCGGCTTGCCGTTGATGCGGACCGCGCGGCCGACGATGTCCGCCGCGCCGCCGAAATCGCGCTGCCAGATGCCGTAGCCGATGAGCGCGATCGTTTCGGCGCCCGGCTTGTTGTCGGCGGCCGTGAAATCGCGGCCGACGATCGGCTGCACGCCGAGCGCGCGCAGAAACCCGTCGGTCACGTACGCGCCGGTGAACCGCTGCGGCTTCCCGTCGATCGTGACGTTCACGGTCGAGCCGCTCAGATAGGCGGCGATCGGATCGAGCGAGCGCTGCTCGGGCGCGAGCTCCTCGAAGTCCATCGCCGAGGTCTGGCCGGTGGCGCCGAAGAAGTTGGTGCTCGTCGGATCGATGAAGGTGGCGCTGACGAGCCGATCCGCGTTGGGGAAGGCAAACCCGCGCAGCAGCACGCCGTTGACGACGCCGAACATCGTCGTCACGCCGCAGATGCCGAGCGCGAGGACGACGATGGCGAGCGCGCAGAAGGAACGCTCCTTCACGAGCATGCGCGCGCCGACGCGCAGATCCTGGCGAAAGGTTTCGGCAACCATGGCGTGTTAGACGGCGATCGGGCGGGTTTGTTCGGGAGGGAACGGGGTCTCGCGGGCGGCGGCCCTGAAAGGGCCGCCCTACATCTGCAGGGCGACCCTTCAGGGTCGTTTAGTGTAGGGCGACCCTTTCAGGGTCGCCGTTACTGCGACGTCTTGCCGCGGCGTTCGGCGAGGAGCTTCTTGATCTCGGTGACCGTGTTGTTCACCGTGATGTCGATCAGATCCTTCCCGATCTCCTTCGTCGACGGATGCGGATCGCCCGTGAGCCCGTTGTTCACGCGTGGCGGGGCGTTCGGATCGTTGGCGCGCCCGCGCCCGGCGCCGCCGCCGCGCGCCGGCGTCTCGCCGCGGTCGCGCGCGTCGCGAGCCGCCTTCCACTGCTCGGGCGTCTGGCCCGTCGGATCGAACGGCACCGTCTTGTAGATGGGCCGCACGTAGGCGCCCGGCGCCGGCTCGAGATACAGCATCTCGGAGGTCTCCATCATTGCGCCGTGGCCGCCGATGGGGAGCTTGTGCTGATAGAGGTACATGTCCACGTCGTCGTGCGTCTTGTTGTAGAAGTCGCTGACGTAGTAGACGTGGGTCCCCTTCTCGCCCCACTTCTTGTCCATCTCCTCGGCGGCTTCCTTCATCTGCGGCTGGCCGCCGCCGTGGTCGCCCATCACGAAGATGTCCTTGAAGCCGCTGCGCGCCAGGCTGTCGATCGCGGCGATCTGGACCTGCTTGAACACCTCGGCGGGCATCTGAATCGGCCCCGGCTGGTCGGCCATCTCGCGGTTCGGGTTGAGGCCGGTCGCGTTGACGGCGATCGGGATGATCGGCGCGACGAGCGTCTTGCCGAGCTTCTTCGCCGCCATCGTCGCGTGGTTCTTCGCGAGGATGTTGTGGCCGCCGAGGACGTCGTGCGGGCCGCGCTCCTCGGTGCCGCCGGTGACGAGGAGCACCGATGTCCAGCCGTCCTTCATCTTCTGTGCGAGCTCGGGGTGCGTCAGCATCTCGAGCTCGACGATGTCGTTCACATTCATCGATGGCGTGCGCGCGCCCTGCGCGAACGCCAAGGCCGCGACGAGCGGCAACGCCGTCAAGAGCGCAATCGTCCTCTTCACAGATCCTCCGTTACGCGAAAAAGGGGTCGTACCCCTTTTTCGATTCGATGCGGCGAAAAAGGGGTACGACCCCTTTTTCGCTAACACGATACGCACTTGTGATTGTTCTTCGCGCCGAGGCCTTCGAGCAGCTTGATTGTATCGGGGAACGGCTGGATCCGCTGCACCGGGCCGTTGGCCATGTCCGCCGTCGTCTGTCCGATGCGGTTCACGAGCGTCACATCGGCGCCTTTCGAGACCAGATACGAAATCATCTCGTTGTCGCCGCGCGCGGCGGCATTGTGCAGCGCCGTGTTGCCGTCGGCGTCGCGCGCGTTGACGTCGGCGTGCAGCTCCTCGACGAGATACTTCACCGCGGCGAGCATACCGGTCGGCGCAAAGCGGTGCGCGTTGGCGGCGAAGCCCTCGCCGTAGCCGGCGCCCGCGGCGGCGAGCAGCGGCGGGATGTCGGGCCCGGCCGTGGGAATCGGCTGCAGCCCCGAGTGATCCTTCGACTCGTCGCCGGAGCGCGTGCCGCCCTGGCGGAAGCGATCGTTCTGCGCCGGTCTGGTCGACGGCACGTCGGGATCGGCGCCGGCGGCGGCGAGCAGCTTCATCGCCGCGATGTCGCTCGCGTAGGCGGCGCGCCAGAACGCGGTCGCGCCCGATTCCTCGACGCGCAGCAGATCGAAGTTGTACTGCGTGTACCAGATCTTGCGGTTCACGCGCGCGTTCGGATCGGCGCCCTTGTCGACGAGCGCCTTCATCAGATCGAGATACGAGATCTCCTGCTGCAGGTGCGCGCGCGGCTGCGGGTAGAACATCTTCGGCGCCCACTCGACGTTGAGCGCGGCGAAGAGCGGGGTCATGCCGGCGGTGCTCGCGAGGTTCGGCCCCGCGCCGTGGTCGACGAGATACTTCGCGATGTCGAACTGGCCGTTGATCGTCGCAATGAGGAGCGGCGTCGTGCGGTCGGCGGGGCTCGTCGCATCCACCTTCGCGCCGAGTTCGACGAGCGCCTGCACCGTGCGCATCGCGCCCTGCCGCGCGGCGAAGTGCAGCGCGGTGAGACCGCCCTGGCTGCCAATCAGCTCGTTGAAGGTGAACGGCCGCGTCACGCCGCCGACGCCCTCGGCCGCGCCGCGCGCCGGCCGCGCCGCCGCGGACGCGGATCCGGCGGCGGCCGATTTGGCGTTCTGCGCGTCGCGAATCTGGTTCTGCAGCACCTCCTCGGGCGGCGTCGCCGTGGAGAGATCGATCGTGCGCGACGCGATCGCCGTGTCGGCGCCGCGCTGCACGAGCGCGCGCACCGCGTCGGCGCGATCGCGCGCGGCCGCGAACATCAGCGCGGTCTCGCCGTTCGCCGTCTCGACGGCGTTCGCGTCGGCCGACAGTTCCAGGAGGGCTGTGACGGCGTCGGCCACCCCGGAGGCCGCGGCGAGCATCAGGGGCGTCGCGCCCGTCGTCGTGCGCGCGTTGACGTCGGCGCCCGCCGCGGCGAGCGTCTTGATTGCCGCCGCCGATCCGCTCGCGCTCGCGAGGTGCAGCGGCGTGTAGCCGCCGAGCCTGGTCGTCGCGCGCGCGCTCGCACCGGCCGTGAGCAGCAGCGACGCGAGATCGGCGTCGCCGTGCTGCGCCGCCCAGTGCAGCGCCGTCATCCCGTCGCTCTGCGCCGCGCCCACGTCGGCGGCGCGCGCGAGCAGCGCGCGGACGGCCGCGGCGTCTCCGCGCTCGGCGGCGTCGGCCAGCGGCGACCTGTCCGCCGCGCGCACCGCGCAGATGCACGGCACGACGACCATGAGCGCCGTCGCGATTGCAGTCTTCATACGCATAACGGCTAGCCCCTAGCCCCTAGCCCCGACCGGCGCGGCGAGATCGAGCGCGTCCGTGCTGTCCCCGAAGCTGTCGATCTCGACGCCGACCGCCTGCAGCGCCGCCAGCATCGCGTTCGCCATCGGCGTCCCGTCGGCGGCCTTGACGTGCAGGTTCCCCGCAATCGCGCCCCCCGCGTGTCCCATCAGCAGCAGCGGACACCGCTTGTGGTTGTGCACGTTCGGATTGCCCATCGGCGAGCCGTACACGAGCAGCGACTGCTCGAGCAGGTTGCTGTCGCCGTCCGGCGTGCTCTTCAGCTTCTCGAGGAAGTACGGCAGCAGGCTCGCGTGGTACTTGTTGATCTTCGCGAAGTCGAGGATCCGATCCTCGCGATCGTTGTGGTGCGACGCGATGTGGAAGCCGGTCGTGACGCCCGTTTCCGGGAAGACGCGGTTCGAGACGTCGCGGCTCATCTTGAACGCGAACACGCGCGTCAGATCGGACGCGAACGCCAGCGCCTGCAGATCGAACATCAGCTTCACGTGTTCTTCGTACGAGTCGGGCACGCCGATCGGCGCCGCCGGCAGCTCGCGCGCCTCGCCGCTCGCGTTGAACGCCTCCACTTTCTGGATCCGCCGCTCGATCTCGCGCACGTCGTCGAGGTACGCGCCGAGGCGCGCGCGATCGGCGGCTGCGGTCTTTGCGCCGCCGGTCGGCGCGCGCCGCCGCCGTCGCGCCGACGCCGAACAGCTGATCGAAGACCGCACGCGGATCGCGCACCATCGGCAGCGGCTCGGAGGGCGACGCCCAGCTGATCGAATCGGTGTAGGCGCACGAGTAGCCGTAGAAGCAGCCGCCCGCCTGATCGATGTTCTCGATGCACAGCTGCATCGACGGGATCGGCGTCTCGTCGCCGACTCTCTTCGCGAACAGCTGATCGAGCGACGTGCCTGCCTGAAGGTCGGACCCCTGCGTCTGATGCGGGTGCGCCTGCGTGAGGAAGACGGCCGCCGATCGGAAGTGATCGCCGCCGATCTCGGGCGGCGTGAACGCCTCGGCGTTGTGCACGTCCGTGTTGCTGACGATGGTCAGGTAGCTGCGGTACGCGTCGAGCGCGGAGAGGCTCGTCGGCGCCAGGTCGAACGCGCTGCCGGCGTCGGCGGGCGACCACAGGTTCTTCTTCAGGCCGAACGCCGTGCTGCCGGCGCAGCCGTGCACCATCTCCATCGCGACGAGCCGCCGCTTCGGCGCGCTCGCGGCGGCGGCCGCGCGGCCCGCCGGCACCATCGCTTCGAGCAGCGGCAGCGCCAGCGTCGCGCCGAACCCCTTGAGCACCGTCCGCCGCGGCAGATGCCTTTGCGTCAGAAACATGATCCTTCCTGCGTCGGCGACCCCTAAAAGGGTCGCCCTACATTCTTGTCGGTGTCGCGCCCCTGCGGGGTCTCCGCGCGCATCCTGAACGCGGCGCTGTCGACGATGCCCTGTACGAACGACGAGAAACGGTACTCGCGCCGCGCCGCGTCGCGCACGATCGTGCGGATCGCCGGCATGTCGTAGTACTCGACGCGCCGGCCGAGCGCGTAGGTCATCAGGTTCTCCGCGAACGTTTCGAGGAACACGTCCTCGTGCTTCAGCAGCGCGCTTCTGAGCGCCGCCGCGCCGTCGATCTTCGTGCCGTCGTACAGCACGCCTTCGGTGTCGACCGGCACCTCGTTGTCCTTGATGCGCCACTTGCCCGTCGGATCGAAGTTCTCGAGGGCGAGGCCGATCGGATCGATCACGCGGTGGCACGACGCGCACGCGGCGTTCTTGCGATGCTCTTCCATCCGCTCGCGCGTCGACAGCCGCTTCCCCGCCGCGGCGGCGCTCGTCGCCTCGAGCGTCGGGACGTTCGGCGGCGGCGGCGGCGGCGGCGATCCGAGAAGCACTTCCATCACCCACTTGCCGCGCATGACCGGCGACGTGCGATCGGCGACCGAGGTGAGGACCAGAATGCTGCCCTGGCCGAGCAGGCCGCGACGCGGCTCCGGCAGCGCGACGCGCCGGAACGTGTTGCCGGTGACGTTCGGGATGCCGTAATGCCGCGCGATGCGCTCGTTCGCGAACGTGTAGTCAGCGGTGAGGAGATCCAGGACGCCGCGATCCTCGCGCACGATGCTGTCGAAGAACAGCTCCGTCTCGCGCACGAAGGCGTCGCCGAGCGATCGGTCGTAGTACGGGTAGAGCAGCGCATCCGGCAGCATGCGCTCCACGTCGCTCAGGCGCAGCCACTGCGCGGCGAAGCGCGTGGACAGCGCGTCGGCGCGCGGATCGGCGAGCATGCGCTTCACCTGCGCCGCGACGACGGCGGGTGCGCTCAGACGGCCCTGCTGCGCGAGCTTCAGCAGTTCGGCGTCTGGCGAGGTCGCCCACAGAAAGAACGACAGCCGCGACGCGAGCTCGAGATCGCCGATCGTCTCGCTGCCGGCCGACGTGTTCTTCGCGGGCATCAAGCGCTCGAGCCGGAACACGAACTGCGGGCTCGCGAGGATCGCCTCGAGCGCGGAGGTGATGCCCGCCTCGAAGTCGCGCGCGCGCCGGCCGTCGGCGTAGAACGCCATCAGCCGCTGCCGCTCGCGATCGTCGGGCGCCCGGCGGAACGCGCGCGTCGCGAGCGCCGTGACGATCGCCGTCGCGCACGGCGTCTCCTCGTCGGGCGACGTCGGCCGGCACGTGAAGATCGCGCGGCGGCTCGCCGTGTCGGAGACGCCCGTGACGCGCTGCGGCCCGGCGATGCTGAGATCCTTCAGGTGGGGAAGCGTCGTCACGCCGTACGCGACGCCGATCTGCGTGTCGGCGAGCGTGTGATCGATTGGCGCGATGAGGTCGTTCACCGGCCCCTCGAAGCGCTGGAGGAACGCCGCGGTGACGCGCTGCGCGCCGGCGGCGACGTGAACCTGCGGCGTCCGCAGCGTCAGGCCCGCCGTCACCTCCGCCATCTTCGGATCGATGTCGAGGAGCGCCTTGCGCGCGCCGTCGATCGACACCTCGAGCTGCTCGCCCGCCGCCGGCCCGCCGAAGAGGAATCCGTCCGCGTTGCCGTGCAGGTCGATGCGGAACACGTAGTCGCCGTCGGCGGGAAACGTGTGGACGACCGACACGCCGCCGCGCGTGCCGAGCGGCGCGCCGTCCGCGCGCGCGAGCTGCGACTGCGTCTTCGGCACGCGG
>QHWK01000510.1 GCA_003223775.1 Acidobacteriota bacterium | reverse complement strand
CTCGAGTACCGCGCGCACCGCCTCGTCGCGCGCATCTCGGGCGACGTGTCCCTCCAACCCGGCCAGGCCGCCTGGATCCGATTGCCGGAAACACGCACGTTGGCGTTCGATGCAAGCGGCAACCGAATCGAGACGCCGTAAAAAGATCGGAACCACGAAGACACGAAGAAACTCGAAGGACACGAAGAACATTCTTTGTACAAAAAAAGTTCCTCGTGATCTTCGTGAATCTTCGTGACTTCGTGGTTCCGCCCGACGCTCAGAACGTAAACCGGATCGCCAGCTGCATGATGCGCGGGTCGCCCGACAGGCTCGAGATCGAGCCGAAGGTCGACGCCGTGCTCACGTCGCGGTTCGGCAGGCCCAAGTTCACCGTGTTGAACACGTTGAAGATGTCCCACCGCAGCGTGACGCCCGTGTGCGCGAAGCGGATCTGCCGCTGCACCGTGAGATCGAAGTCCTGGAATCCGGGCCCCGTCAGCCGGTTGCGCAACTCGTTGCCGAACACGCCGGACGCCACCGGCGTGAACGCCGAGGTGTTGAACCACTGATCGACCGTCCGGGCGCCGGCCGCGGCCGGATCGCCAGTGACGTTGGGCAGGCCCGTCATGTTCTGGCCGACGTTGTTGTTCGCCTGGTTGACCGTGAACGGCCGACCCGATCGCTTCGTGTAGATGCCCGACACCGTCCAGTCGCGGCCGATCGCGCTTGCGCCGAGCGGCAGGTTCCAGACGAAGTTCGCGGTGAACCGATGGCGCACGTCGTAGTCGCTCGGGCCGTACCAGGAATCGAAGTCGCGCGCGTTCTGCGGGAACGCGTTCGAGCCCTGCGTCGTGAGCTGCTCGGACGAGTTGTCCGTCGAGTCGCCGAGCGTGTACGACAGCCCGAACGCGTAGCCGCGCGCGAACCGCTTCTCGAGGCCGAGATCGACGCCCTTGTACTCCGACGATCCGTTCTGCGAGCGCCATTCGATGAAGCCGAAGTTCGGATACGGCGCCACGCCGAGCGCGTTGTTGCCGGCGGCGTTCGCGAGCGGCTGGTTCAGGTTCACGAGCGTCGCGAGGTTCGTCCCCTTCGTGTAGATGAAGTCGGCCGACACGACGATGTTGCCCGGCATCTCGCGCTGCGCGCCGACGCTCGCCTGGTTGATCGTCGTCTTCGGCGCGTTCTGATCGACGGCCCGGATGCGCAGGCGGCGCAGCTGGCCCGCCGCCGGATCGAGATTCGGCACGTTGAGGAACCCCGCCGGAAACCCCTGCGACACCTGGAACACGGGCGACCCGGAGGTCTGCGTCACCGTGTTGTTGACGAGGCCGGGCACGTTCAGCGCGAGCTGATCCTCGCTGCCGACGCGATCGAACAGGTTGTAGAAGACGCCCCATCCGCCGCGCAGCACCGTCCGGTCGTCCAGCTTGTAGACGATGCCGACGCGCGGCGCGAAGTTGTTGTTGTCGGGATTCACCAGGCCGCGCTGCTGCAGCGAGCCGTCGGACGCGAAGACGAGGCTGCCGCCGCCCGCCGGATCGAAGTTCGTCTGCGCGTTGCTCGCCTCGAGCGCCGGCGTGATCCAGTCGTAGCGGAGCCCGAGGTTCACCGACAGCCGGCCGTTCACCTTCCAGTCGTCCTGGAAGTAATACATCTGGGCGAAGTGCCGCTGATTGACGACCCAGACGTTCGACAGCTGCAGATCCGAGACGTAGCCGAGCAGGTAGTCGGCCATCGGCAGGCCGGTGAACGTGCCGCGGAAGCGCAGCGATCCGCGCGTCGCCGGGACGTCCATGTACTCGTTGTGCATCGGCCAGATGATGTCGGCGCCCGCCTTCAGCGAGTGGTTGCCGCGCAGCCACGAGAGGCTGTCGAGGAACTCGAACTGGTTCGTGTGCTGGAACTTCGGCAGGAAGTCGGGCGAGCCGATGCGGCCGAGGCCCGAGCCGCCGAAGAACGTATCGATCGAGATGCCCGGCAGCCCGCCGGCGACGATCGGGTTCGTGATCGATCCGGGAATCGTCGCGGCCGTCGGCGGCGTGAGGCCGAAGGACTGCTGCACCGCGTCGGAAGTGGATCGCGACCACGACACGCGGAACTCGTTCACCTTGTTCGACGCCATGATGCGCGTCCACCCGCCGACGAACGCATTGGTCTTGATCGTCTGGTTGCCGAACGCGGAGGTGCCGGTGCCGTCGATCACGCCGCCGAAGGCGCCCGGGATCTGCCGCGTGCGGTTCGAGTAGATGTAGCGCCCGAAGATCGTGTCGCTCGCGCCCGGCTTCCAGTCGCCGCGGCCGAGCCACCGATCGGAGTTGTCGATCAGATCCGGAGCCCGGAAGAAGTTGTTCGCGCCCGGCTGGTTCGGCAGCGGCACCAGGCCGATGATCGCGGCGGCGTACGGATCGATCCGCCCTTGCGGGATCGTGTTGTTCGCGAACGGCAGGCCGGTGAGCGGATCGCGCACCGCCGCGCTGAAGATTCCTGCGCGCTCGTCGGCCGTCGGCACGCGCGTGATGCGCGTGACGCCGCGCGTGATGCGCGTCCCCTCGTAGTCGGTGAAGAAGAAGCCGTGATCCTTGACGACCGGGCCGCCGAGGTTGCCGCCGTACTGGTTCTGATCGTTGGCGGGCTTCGGCGAGCCCGCGCGGATCGAGAAGAAATCGTTGGTGTCCATCTTGTCGTTGCGGAAGTACTCGTAGCCGGTGCCGTGGAACCCGTTGGTGCCCGACTTCGTGGACACGCTGACGGCCGCGCCCGGCGACCGCCCGTACTCCGCCGAGTACGGGCTCGTGACGACCTTGAATTCCTGGATCGCGTCCACCGACGGCCGCGACACCTGCGTCGTCAGCTCCTGCACGTTCTCCGAGATGCTGTTGTTGTCGACGCCGTCGAGGAGGACTCGACGCCGGGCACGAGCGCGAGCAGATCGTCCCAGTTGCGAATCGCGAGCGGCAGGTTCGCCACCTGGATCTGCGGGATCACCGTGCCGAGCGTCGCGTCGTTCGAGTTCAGCAGCTGCGCCGTTTCGGTGACGGTCACCGTCTCGCTCAGCGAGCCGACGGCGAGCTCCACATCGAGCCGCGCGCGCTGGCCGACTTCGAGCGTCACCACTTGCGAAACTTTCTTGAACCCGGTGAGCTCCACGTCGATGCGGTAGCGTCCCGGAATCAGGTTCACGACCTGATACGAGCCGGTGGCCGTCGTCACCTCCTGCGCCGCCACGTTCGTCGCGAGATTGGTGACGACCACGGTGGCGCCGGGCACGACGCCGCCGCCGGTGTCCTTGACGACTCCGCTCAGCGTGGCGCGATCCACCTGTGCGAGCGCAGCCGGCACATGCAGCAGAAACACGGCGGCGAGAATCAGCATGCCGTGCAGCGTCCGTTTCATTGAAAGCTCCTCCAAGGTTGACAGGTGAATCGGGGTCCTCATCTTCTCACGAGCGGCAGGCGCGGATCGGGCGGCGGCCACTCGCGGCGCAACTGCGCGTAGCGCGGGTCGTCGCTCGCGGCCATCGACCGGCGGCTGCCCGCCAGGACGTTCAGGTAGTAGGCATCGTAGCCGTACGCTGTGACGAACGGGTGATAGCCGTCGCGCACTGCGACGACGTCGCCGTGCGACACGCGCAGCGTCTCGTCGCGGCGGTCGGAGTACAGGCGCTGAAAGCCGTACGCGTCCGGCTCGCGATAGCGGTAGTAATAGATCTCGTCGAGATCGGCCTCGCGCGGCGGATCGTCGACGTCGTGCTTGTGCGGCGGATAGCTGGACCAGTTGCCGCCCGGCGTGAACACCTCGCAGATCATCAGGCGATCGGCCGGGAATCCCGGCGGCATGATGTCGACGATCTGGCGCGTCGCGTTCGCGCCGCCGCGGATCTCGTAGCCGCAGTCCTCGGGCCGGATCACGACCGGCTGCAGGCGCAGCGCGGCGGGCGACTTCGTGATCGCCGCGCGGCAGTCGGCGATCTCGCAGGAGGTTTCGGCGACGACGCGGAAGCGGACGCCGGCCGGCAGATAGACCGCGTGCGGGTAGCCGCCGAAGACGTCGTCGCGCGGGCCGACGTGCACCGATCGCC
The DNA here is from genome assembly GCA_003223775.1 of Acidobacteriota bacterium. GTDB lineage: Bacteria > Acidobacteriota > Vicinamibacteria > Vicinamibacterales > CAVVIG01 > QHWK01. The sequence goes on along the minus strand of QHWK01000510.1, from coordinate 7,760 downwards.
TTTGCCAGGAGATCGCGAACGCGCCGCGCAGCAGCAGCAGGCAGCGCTCCTCGCGCGGCGCGTACCCCCGCCACTCGCCGCCGGGGGCGAGCTGACGGACGGCGAAATGGATCCGGGACCATCCGAGCGCCCGCGGCGTCAGGTCGATCGCCGCGCCGGAGCGTCCGGCGCGCACCGGTCTCGATCGGTAGAGGAGCGTCCGCGTCATCGAAGCGCTTCGCGTAGCGCCAAAGAATGAGCGCCGTAAAATGCAAAGTCAAGCCATTTTCGGCGCGGCGAAGCGGTTTGCTGCAAACGCGGACTTCGTGTATTAGAATGCCGCCTCGAACCGTCCGATGCCGAACATCTACGACGTCGCCCGCCGCGCGCGCGTCTCGGCGGCGACGGTCTCCGCCGTGCTGAACGAGAGCGCCTTCGTCAGCCCGGGGCTGAAGGCGCGCGTGCAGGCGGCCGTCGCTAGCCTCGGCTACGAGCCGAACCTCCTCGCGCGCGGCCTCGCCAAACGTCAGACGAAGACGATCGGCATGATCGTTCCCGACATCGCGAATCCCTTTTTCCCCGAGGTGGTCCGCGGCGCGGAGGACACGGTGCAGACGGCCGGCTACACGCTGCTCATCGCGAGCACGGACAACGACGTCGAGAAGGAGAAGCTCTATCTCAGGCTCTTTCTCGCCAAGCGCGTCGACGGCGTGATCCTCACGAAAGCGCCGGGCCGCTTCCCGCCCGATCTCCAGCGCGCCTTCGCGCGCGCCGGCGTGCCGATCGTCCTGCTCGCGCGCACGGTGCCCGGCTTCGCCACCGACACGGTGGAGATGGACGACCGCGGCGCCGCCTACGAAGGCGTCATGCACCTGCGCCGCCTCGGATACCGCCGGATCGGGTTCATCGGCGGCCTGCACGGCGCGAGCACGAGCCGGCGGCGGCTCGACGGCTATCGCGCCGCGCTGCGCGACGCGCGGCTGCGTTTCGATCCCGCGCTCGTCGTCGAGGGCGATTTCCGCGTCGAATCGGGCTACCGCGCCGGCCTCGAGCTGCTCAAGCGGCGTCCCGACGCGGTGTTCGTCGGCAACTACCTGATGACGGTCGGCTTCATGGAGGCGCTGCGGCAGTACCGCATGCGCTGCCCCGACGACGTCGCGGTGGTGACGTGCGACGACCACCCGTGGCTCGACGCCTTCTCGCCGCGCCTGACGACGATCGATCTGCCGAAGCGCGAGCTGGGCGCGGCCGCGGCGAGGCTGCTCGTCGATCGCCTCGCGCGCCGCGGCGGACGGCCGCGCATCGTCACGCTGAAGAACGCGCTGCGCGTCCGCGAGTCGTGCGGCTGCGCGCTGCGCGAAGCCGCGGCGCTCGCGCGATGACGCCCTCGCGGGCGTACGCCTACGACGTGCTCGCCGTGGGCCGCAGCAGCATCGATCTCTACGCGCACGAGATCGGCCGCCCGATCGCGGAGGTGCGCAGCTTCGACGCGTACGTCGGCGGCTGCCCCACGAACGTGAGCGTCGGCACGCGCCGCCTCGGGCTCACCTCGGCGCTCCTCACCGCCGTCGGCGACGATCAGGTCGGCGATTTCGTCACCGCGTTCCTCGAGCGCGAGCGCGTCGAGACGCGGTTCATCCCGCGCAAGCCGGGCCGCCGCACGAGCGCGGTGATTCTCACGATTCAGCCGCCGGATCGCTTTCCGCTGACGTTCTACCGCGACAACTGCGCCGACCGCGCGCTCACCGACGACGACGTCGCGCGCGCGCCGGTCGGCGACTGCCGCGTCGTCTTCGTCACGGGAACCGGCTTGAGCCACGAGCCCGGACGCCGCGCGACGCTTGCAGCGGCCGCGACGGCGCGCGCCGCCGGCGTGCCGGTCGTCGTCGACGTCGACTATCGCCCGGATCAGTGGGACAGCGCCGCCGACTTCGCCGCCGAGGTGCGAACGCTGCTGCGCTCGGCGACGCTCGCGATCGGAACGGAAGAGGAGATCGACGCGGCGGCGACGGGCGCGGGCGCGGCGGATCCGGCCGCGGCGCTCCTCGCCGCCGGCATCGAGGCGCTCGTCGTCAAGCGCGGCGCGCGCGGGGCGACGATCGTTCGCGCGCACGGGCCGCGCGTGGACGTCGCGCCGTTTCCCGTCGACGTCCTCAATGTGCTCGGCGCCGGCGACGCGTTCGCGAGCGGTTTGTTGTACGGCTACCTTCAGGGCTGGCCGCTCGAGCGCGCGGCGCGCATGGGCAATGCGTGCGGCGCGATCATCGTCACGCGGCACGGGTGCGCCAACTTCATGCCGACGCTCGACGAGGTGGCCGCGTTCGTCGCGGCACGCGGGACGGCCGCGAGCAGCCGCTCTTCGGCGGGGTGTTCGGGATCTTCGGCCACGGCAACGTCGCCGGCATCGGGCAGGCGCTGCAGGAAGAGCGCCGCGCGATCCGCTATTACCTCGCGCGCAACGAGCAGGCGATGGTGCACACGGCAGCGGCGTACGCGAAGATGCACAACCGGCTGCGCACGCTCGCGTGCACGACGTCGATCGGGCCCGGCGCGACGAACATGCTCACCGGCGCGGCGGGCGCGACGATCAACCGCCTGCCCGTGCTGCTCCTCCCCGGCGACATCTTCGCCGGCCGGCGGCCGGCGCCGGTGCTGCAGCAGCTCGAGGCGCGCGACAGCCAGGACGCGTCGGTGAACGACTGCTTCAAGCCGATCTCGCGCTACTGGGATCGCATCAACCGGCCCGAGCAGATCGTCACGGCGCTGCCCGAGGCGATGCGCGTGCTGACGTCGCCGTCGGAGACCGGCGCGGTGACGCTCGCGCTGCCGCAGGACGTGCAGGCGGAGGCGTACGACTATCCCGCCGCGCTCTTCGAGCCGCGCGTCTGGACGATTCCGCGCCCGCGCGCCGACCGCGATCGGCTGCGCGAGGCGGCAGCGCTCCTGCGCGCGAGCCGCCGGCCGCTGATCGTCGCCGGCGGCGGCGTCATCTACAGCGAGGCGACAGCGGCGCTGCGCGCCTTTGCCGACGCGACGGGGATCCCGGTCGCGGAGACGCAGGCGGGCAAGGGCGCGCTGCCCGAGCCGCATCCGCTGGCTGTCGGCGGCGTCGGCGCCACCGGCACGCGCGCCGCAAATCTCCTCGCCCGCGACGCCGACGTCGTCATCGTCGTCGGATCGCGGTTGAGCGACTTCACGACGGCGTCGAAGACCGCGTTTCAAGACGAACGCGTACGCTTCGTTGCGATCAACGTCGCGGAGCTCGACGCGCACAAGCATGCGGCGGTGCCGCTCGTCGGCGATGCGCGCGCGACGCTCGACGAGCTCGGCGAGCTCGTCGCCGGCTACCGCGTGAGCGCCGAGTACACGGCGGCGGCGGCGGCGCTGACGGCCGCCTGGCGCGAGGAGGTCGATCGGATCTGCGGCGCGCGTGGCGGCGAGCTGTTGACGCAGGCGGAAGCGATCGGCATCCTGCAGGATGCGCTCGCGCCGACCGACGTGATCGTGTGCGCCGCCGGCAGCCTGCCGGGAGATCTCCACAAGCTGTGGCGCGCGCGCGATCCGAAGGCGTATCACCTGGAGTACGGCTACTCGTGCATGGGGTACGAGATCGCCGGCGGCGTCGGCGTGAAGATGGCGGCGCCCGAGCGCGGCGTCTACGTGCTCGTCGGCGACGGCTCGTACTTGATGATGGCGCAGGAAATCGTCACAGCGGTGCAGGAGCGCCTCGCGATCACGATCGTGCTGCTCGACAACGAGGGGTTCGCGAGCATCGGCGGCTTGTCGCAGGCGGTCGGCAGCGAGGGCTTCGGCACGCGCTATCGCTACCGCAGCGCGTCCACCGGCGAGCTCGACGGCGACCGGCTGCCGGTCGATCTCGCCGCCAATGCGGCGTCGCTCGGCGCGTGCGTGTCGCGCGCCGCCACGGCCGACGCGCTGCGCGGCGCGCTCGCCGCCGCGAAGACGCACGGCGATCGGCCGTCGGTGATCGTCGTCGCCGTCGATCGAGACGCGCGCGTGCCTGGCTTCGAGTCGTGGTGGGACGTGCCGGTCGCCGAGGTGTCCACGATGGACGCGGTGCGCGACGCGCGCGCGGCCTACGACGCGGCCCGCCGCAAAGAGCGCGACTTCCTGTGATCCGCGTGGCGAACGCGCCCTGCTCGTGGGGCGTGCTCGAATTCGACCTCGGGCCGGCGCAGGCGCCCGCCTCGCAGGTCCTCGACGAGATGGCGGCGGCCGGCTACGCCGGCACCGAGCTCGGCGACTGGGGATTCCTGCCGATCGATCCGCAGGCGCTCGCCGACGAACTCTCGCGGCGGCGCCTCAGCCTCGTCGGCGCGTTCGTGCCCGTGGCGTTCGCATCGGCCGACGCGCTGCCCGACGGTATCGCCCGCGCAACGCGCACCGCGCGGCTGCTCGCCGGCGCCGGCGCCGGCGACGCGCTCATCGTGCTTTCGGACGACAACGCCACGGTCCCGCACCGCACGACGCGCGCGGGCCGCATCACGGAGGCCGACGGTCTGCGAGCCAGCGAATGGGACGGCTTCGCCGATCGCGTGGCGGCGATCGCGGCCGCTGTTCGCGATACGACTGGCATGCGATCGGTCTTCCATCACCACTGCGCCGGCTACGTCGAGACGCCGCAGGAGATTGACGCGCTGATGGCGCGCACCGATCCCGCGCTCGTCGGGCTCTGCCTCGACACGGGGCATTCGATGTACGGCGGCGGGGATCCGCTCGTCGAGATCGCGAAGTACGGCGGACGCATCTGCCACGTGCACTTCAAGGATTGCGCGCGCGACGTCGCGCAGCGCGCACGGCAGGAGGGGTGGGATTATCACACCGCCGTGCGCAACGGGATCTTCTGCGAGCTCGGACGCGGGATGGTGCCCTTCGCCGACGTTCGCGACGCGCTCCAGCTCCAGTGCTACTCGGGATGGATCGTCGTCGAGCAGGACGTGCTGCCGGGCCTCGGCACGCCCGCGGCGAGCGCGGCGCGCAACCGAGGGTTCCTGCAGCGCATCGGCCTCTGACGAGAGATGCTGCACCACGACCGGGTCTACATGCTCGCCGCCGATCACCGCTGGCAATGGGAAGAGTGGTGCGACGCGCGCGGCCTCGCGCGCGAGCGGATTGCCGACGCGAAGCGCCTCGCGTTCGACGCGTTCATGCTCGCGCGCGAGGCCTCGCCCGACGTCCGGGACCACGGCGCGCTGCTGCTCGACGCGCAGTACTCGTCTCCAATCGTCGCCGAGGCGGCGCGCGCCGGCATCGACGTCGGCACGCCGGCGGAGAAAGCGGGCGCGTTCCCGCTCGCGTGGGCGGCCGAGCCGTTCGATCGCGCGCTCGCCGGCGCCTTCGTCAAGGTGCTCGTCCGTTACCGCTCCGACGACGAGCCGTCGATTCACGACGAGCAGCGTCGCAAGCTGCTCGAGCTGCATGCCTGGTGCCGCGCCGCCGGCAAGCCGCTGGTCGTCGAGATTCTCGTCGGACGACGCGGCGAGCCTGAGGACGAGTTCGAAGCATCCGGCCGGCCGGCGATGCTTGCGCGCTTCGTGCACGAGGCGTACGATCGCGGTCTGGTCCCCGAGTTCTGGAAGATCGAGGGGACGCTCTCGGCGCACGGCGCACGCGTCATCGACGATGCGATCGGAGCGCAGGCGGGAGGCCGGCAGATCATCCTCGGCAAGGCCGCCGATTTGGGGACGATCGACCGGTGGTTTGCGGTGGCCGCGAAGACGGCGACCGCGGCCGGGTTCGCGATCGGGCGATCGGTGTTCTGGGATCCGTCCGTCGCGTATCTCTCGGGCGGCACGACTGCCGCAGCCGCTCGCGATCGAATCGCCGACAACTACCTGCGGCTGGTCGGCGCCTGGCGGATGCATGGGTCCGGCCCCACCGACGCAAAGCTCTGACGAAAGGCGCGAGCCAACTTGTTGACCACACTGGACAACCCATTGGCCAGCAGTAATTTGCGGCTGATGACATACTCTGCCGCGAGACGCAAACGTGGCCGATCGCGCGACGCTCGAAGAAACTATCGCCCTCCTCGAAGCGACGCTCGACGCGACCCATGACGCGATTCTCGTGGTCGATCTGCACGGCCACGTGATCCGCTGCAACCGCCGCTGCTTCGAAATGCTCGGCTTCGCCGCCGATGACCTCGCGCGCGGCGGCCTCGATCTCATCCTCGACAGGCTGAACGCGCTTCGCGACGACCGCGACGACACGCATCCCGTGCGCTCGACGAAGGAGCTCCTCTCGGGCGATCCGCGATCGGAGCATCTCGACGTCCTCCACTTCAAGGACGGCCGAATTCTCGAGCGCTACATCGCGCCGCATCAGGTGAACGGGCGCGTCGTCGGCCGCGTCGCGAGCTTTCGCGACATCGGCGAGTCGGTGCGCGCCGCGGAAGCGCTCGATCAGCACCGCGCGTTCCTCGAGCAGGCGCAGGAGACCGCGCATATCGGCAGCTGGGTCGCCGATCTGGACGGCGGCGGGCGCGCGTGGTGGTCAGCCGAGACACACCGCATCTTCGGCGTGTCCCCGGAAACGTTCGACGGAACCGAGGCAGCGTTCTACGAACGCGTGCATCCCGACGATCGCGAATCGGTACACGCGGCGGGCCAGGCGGCAATCGCTCAGGGGCGACGGTTCGACATCGAGCATCGCGTCGTGTGGCCCGATGGAACGGTCCGGTGGGTGCACGAGCACGGATCGATCGTGCGCGATACGAGCGGACGCCCGGCGCGCATGATGGGCACGGTGCAGGACATCACCGAGCGGCGGCTGCTCGAGGATCAGCTGCGGCAGTCGCAGAAGATGGAAGCGATCGGGCGGCTCGCCGGCGGCATCGCGCACGACCTGAACAACGCGTTGACGGCGATCGCGGGCTACGCGGAGCTCGCGCTCGGCGAGCTGAAGGCGGAGACGATCGCGCGCGCCGACGTCGAAGAGATCCGCCGCGCCGCCGAACGCGCCGGATCGGTGACGCGTCAGCTGCTCGCCTTCAGCCGCAAGCAGCTGATCGAAGCGCGCGTCTTCGATCTGAACGAGACCGTCGCGGCGATCGCGCGCCTGCTCTCACGGCTGCTCGGCTCGGACGTGCGCGTGGAGACGCGTGTCGCGCCGGAGGCGGTGCTGGTGCGCGCCGATCCCGGCCAGATCGAGCAGGCGATCATCAACCTCGCGGTGAACGCGCGCGACGCGATGCCGGGGGGCGGCCACATCACGGTGACGACAGCGCGCGAAACGGTGGACGACGAATTCGCGCGCACGCACGTGCCGATGACGCCCGGCGAGTACGCCCTCCTGTCGGTCGCCGACACCGGCCACGGCATGACGCTCGAAACGCAGGCGCGCATATTCGAGCCGTTCTTCACGACGAAAGAGATCGGCAAAGGCACCGGCCTCGGCCTGTCGATGGTGTACGGGACGTTGAAGCGCAGCGGCGGCTTCATCTTCGTCGACAGCGAGATCGGCCGCGGCACGACGTTCCGTCTGTACTTCCCGGCGGCACACGCCGAGGCGTCCGCGCCCGAGCCGCCGGCGCCGCGCGAGGAGCGGCCGCGCGGCCACGAGACGCTGCTCATCGTCGAGGACGAGACCTCGGTGCGGAACCTGATCGCGGCGGCGCTGAAGAACGACGGCTACGATCTGCTGCTCGCCGGCTCGGCGGAAGAAGCGCTGACGATCGTCGAGTCGCACAAGGGCGCCATCGATCTGCTGCTGACCGATGCGATTCTTCCCGGCCGCAGCGGCGTCGAGCTGGTGGCCGAGAT
>QHWK01000509.1 GCA_003223775.1 Acidobacteriota bacterium | reverse complement strand
GGGCGACCACGTGTACAAGATGGACTACTCGCGCATGCTGCGGTTCCATCAGGAAAAGGGCGCGGCGGTGACGCTCGCGACGATCGAGATCCCGATCGCCGACGCGAACCGCTTCGGCGTCATCGCGGTGGACGAGGCCGAGCGCGTCACCGGCTTCCAGGAGAAGCCGAAGCAGCCGACGTCGATCCCCGGATCGCCGGATCTCGCGCTCGCGTCGATGGGCGTCTACATCTTCGACACCGACGTCCTCGTGCGCGCGCTCGAGGCCGACGCGACGCAGCCGACCAATCACGACTTCGGCAAGGACATCATCCCGGCGCTGCTGCACCACGCGCCGGTCTACTCGTACCGCTTTTACGACGAGAACAAGAAGGCCGCGAAGTACTGGCGCGACATCGGGACGCTCGACGCGTACTTCGAGGCGAACATGGACTTGTGCCAGGTGAACCCGGAGTTCAACCTGTACGATCCCGAGTGGCCGCTGCGGACGTATCAGCCGCAGGCGCCGCCGGCGAAGTTCGTGTTCGCGGAGCACGGCGTGCGATGCGGCCAGGCGCTCGATTCGGTGATCTCGCCGGGCTGCATCGTGTCGGGCAGCACCATCTCGGGCAGCGTCCTCTGCCCGAACGTGCGCGTCCACAGCTTCTGCACGATTCAGGAGTGCATCCTGATGCCGGGCGTGCGCGTGGGGCGGCACGCGCGGATCCGCCGTGCGATCATCGATCGCGACGTGCTCATCCCGCGCGGCGCGCTCATCGGGTACAACCTGGCCGAGGATCGCCGCCGCCACACGGTGACCGACTGCGGCGTCGTCGTCGTGACGATCGACGACGAGCCGCTGATCGGGCCGCTCACCGACGAGGCGTTGCGGTTCGAGGCTGAGGCCGATCGGCGCGGTGGAGGCGGCTAGCGCCGCGATCGGCGCGCCTCGGAGACAAGGACACAGAGGGGAACAGAGGACACAGAGGACGGACACAGAGGCGAATGTGAAGATCGCGAAGGTACACGCCCGGGAGATCCTGGATTCGCGCGGCAATCCGACGGTGGAAGTGGACGTGACGCTCGGCGACGGCGCGGCCGGGCGGGCGGCGGTGCCGTCCGGCGCGTCGACGGGCGAGCGCGAGGCGCTCGAGCTGCGCGACGGTGACAAGGCGCGCTACGGCGGGAAGGGCGTTCGCAAAGCGGTCGCGAACGTGAACGGCGAGATCGCGAAAGCGATCGCCGGCGGCGACTTCGATCAGCGCACGCTCGATCGCGGGCTGATCGCGCTCGACGGCACGGCGACCAAGAGCCGCCTGGGGGCCAACGCGCTGCTCGGCGTCTCGATGGCCGCTGCGCGCGCGGTGCCGATGATGAACATCCTCAACGGCGGGGCGCACGCCGACTCGAGCGTCGACTTTCAGGAATTCATGGTCATGCCGCTGAACGCTCCGAGCTTTGCCGAGGGGCTCCGCTGGGGCGCCGAGATTTTCCACGCGCTGCGCGGCATCCTGAAAGGACGCGGCCAGTCGACCGGCGTCGGCGACGAAGGCGGCTTCGCGCCCAACCTGAAATCGAATCGCGAGGCCGTCGAGGTCGTCCTCGAAGCGATCAGCAAGGCGGGCCTCGCCGCCGGCGGCGACGTCTCGATTGCGCTCGACGTCGCGTCGAGCGAGCTGTGGTCGAACGGCAAGTACGTCTTCAAGAAGTCGGGCGAGGCGGATCGCACGTCCGATCTGATGATTCGCCTGTACGAAGACTGGATCCGCCAGTACCCGATCGTGTCGATCGAGGACGGCCTCGCCGAAGGCGACTGGGACGGCTGGCGCGCGCTCACCTCCGCGCTCGGCGACCGCGTGCAGCTGGTCGGCGACGACGTGTTCGTGACCAATCCGGACATTCTCAGAAAAGGCATCGCCGACCGCGTCGGCAACGCGCTGCTCGTGAAGCTGAATCAAATCGGAACCGTCACCGAAACGCTCGATGCCGTGCGCATGGCTGCCGACGCGCACTACGCGACGATCATCTCGCACCGCTCCGGCGAAACCGAGGACACGACGATCGCCGATCTCGCCGTCGGCACGGCCGCCGGCCAGATCAAAACCGGATCCGCGAGCCGCACCGATCGCATGTGCAAATACAACCAGCTCCTCCGCATCGAAGAGGAGCTCGGCGTGGCGGCGCGCTTCGCCGGCCGCGCCGCGATCCGCGCATAATCATTCGACGGCATGCATACAGTCGTCCTGCTCCGCCACGGCGAGAGCACCTGGAACAGGGAGAACCGGTTCACGGGGTGGACCGACGTCGATCTGTCCGAGCGCGGCCGCGAGGAAGCCGCCGAGGCCGGCCGATTGCTGAAAGAGGGCGGCTACACGTTCGACATCGCGTACACGTCGGTTCTCACGCGGGCGATCCGCACGCTGTGGATCGCGCAGGACGCCCTCGATCTGATCTGGATTCCCGTCGTGAAGAGCTGGCGGCTCAACGAGCGCCACTACGGCGCGCTGCAGGGGCTGAACAAGGCGGAGACCGCCGCGAAGCACGGCGAGGCGCAGACGAAAATCTGGCGGCGGAGCTACGACATCCCGCCGCCGCCGCTCGCGCCCGACGATCCGCGGTATCCGTCGCACGACCCGCGCTACCGGAATCTCGCGCCGAGCGAGCTGCCGCTGACCGAATCGCTGAAGGACACGGTCGCGCGCTTTCTGCCCTACTGGCACGACACGATCGCGCCCGCGATTGCCGGCGGCGCGCGCGTGCTGATCGCCGCCCACGGCAACAGCCTGCGTGCGCTGGTGAAGGACCTCGATCGGGTCGACGATCAGGCGATTGTGGAGCTGAACATCCCCACCGGCATCCCGCTCGTCTACGAGCTGTCGGACGACCTGAAGCCGCTGCGGCACTATTACCTGGGCGATCCGGCGGCGGCGGCCGCGGCTGCCGCGCGGGTCGCGGCGCAGACGGCACAAAAAAAGGCCGGCGCGCCGTAGCGCGCCGGCCTCGATTTCGATCCTGCGGGGTTTCTCTACTCGACCGGTTCGGTCGTCTCGTCCGCGGCGATGCGGAGCGAGCGGAGGAAGCGGCGATCGTTGGCGGTGACCTCGAAGGTCCGGCGCGGTTGCACGACGCGCGCGGGAGCGGCCACTTTGGTGAGCGCGGCGGTCTGCGCGCGGCTGACGAACCCGACGACCGCTTCGAGCGTCACCTTCATCTCGAAGCCGGCGGCGCGCGCCTTCTCGCGGCAGGCCTCCACCTGAGAGTTTTCGGCGACCGCGGCGGCGATCGCGTCGGCCAGTTCTCGTGCGAACCGGTTCACGACGTCGTCCATCTGTGGTTCCTCCTACGCCGCCGGGCCGGGATCCGGGGCGCCGTTCCCTTCTGACGCTGCCTACACCAAGCCGACGAATGGGACCTGGCGCCTCACTGTCGAGTTCCTGAAAATGAAATTGTCGGTCACTTGAGTTTACGGCCCAGTACGCGTTCTGTCAAGCACTTACGGGGGTACAATCACCCCGTGCCCCAGGCCGCCCGGACCCCCGATGACCTCGCCGGCTGGAACCCGGCCGCCGACCTCGGCTACCCCGCCGAGTTCCCCTTCACGCGCGGCATCCAGCCGACGATGTACCGCGGGCGGCTGTGGTCGATGCGCCAATACGCCGGCTTCGCCACGGCCGCGGACTCGAACCGCCGGTATCGCTATCTCCTCGCGCACGGCGTCAGCGGCCTGAGCGTCGCCTTCGATCTGCCGACGCAAATGGGCTACGACTCCGATCACGTGCTGGCCGCTGGCGAGGTGGGCCGCGTCGGCGTCGCGATCGACACCATCGAGGACATGGCAGCGCTGTTCGACGAGATCCCGCTCGATCGCGTCTCGACGTCGATGACGATCAACGCGACGGCGATCATCCTGCTCGCGCTCTACGTGGCGGTCGCGAAGCGCCAGGGCGTGCCGCTGCGCGCGCTCTCGGGCACCGTGCAGAACGACATCCTGAAGGAGTACGTCGCGCGCGGCACCTACATCTATCCGCCGCGGCCGTCGCTCCGCATCGTCACCGACATCTTCGCGTTCTGCGAGCGCGAGCTTCCGAACTGGAACACGATTTCGATCAGCGGGTATCACATCCGCGAGGCGGGATCGACGGCGGTGCAGGAGGTGGCGTTCACCTTCGCGAACGCCGTCGCGTACGTGCAGGCGGCGGTCGACGCGGGCCTCGACGCGAACCGCGTCGGCCAGCGGCTCTCGTTCTTCTTCAACGCGCACAACGATTTTCTCGAGGAGATCGCGAAGTTCCGCGCCGCGCGCCGGCTGTGGGCGCGCATCATGCGCGACCGCTTCGGCGCGGCGCACCCGCGCGCGCAGCAGCTGCGCTTCCACACGCAGACGGCGGGCAGCACCCTGACGGCGCAGCAGGCCGACAACAACATCGTCCGCGTCGCGCTGCAGGCGCTGGCAGCGGTGCTCGGCGGGACGCAGTCGCTGCACTGCAACGGCCGCGACGAAGCGCTTGCGCTGCCGACCGAGGAATCGGCGCGAATCGCGCTCCGCACCCAGCAGATCATCGCCGCCGAGAGCGGCGTCGCGAACACGGTCGATCCCGTCGCCGGCTCGTACGCGATCGAGAAGCTGACGAACGACATCGAGCACGGCGCCACAGAGATTCTCGAGCGCATCGATCGCGCGGGCGGCACGCTCGCGGCGATCGAAGCGGGGCTGATCCAGCGCGAGATCCAGGAGTCGGCGTACCGCGCGCAGATCGCGATCGACTCGGGCGCCGCGATCGTCGTCGGCGTCAACCGGTTCGCGGCCGACGGCGGCCGCTCGGATGGGGCGGCCGTCCCGCTGTTCGCGATCGATCCGGACGTCGAGCGGCGGCAGGTCGAACGCGTGCGCGCCGTGCGCGCGCGCCGCGACGCGAACGCCGCGCGCGCGGCGATGGCGGCGGTTTCCGATGCGGCGCGCGGCGGCGCCAACCTCGTGCCGCCAATCGTCGCCGCGGTGGAGGCGCACGCGACCGTCGGCGAGATCGCCGACGCCATGCGCGCCGTGTTCGGCGAGTTCGAGGAGACGTCGGCGCCGTGACGCCTGATCCGCTGCTGCGCGTCGATCGGCTGACGACCGTCTTCGACACCGCGCGCGGCGCGCTGCCGGCCGTGGACGCCGTGTCGTTCGAGATTCGCGCGGGCGAGACGCTCGGCCTCGTCGGCGAGTCGGGCAGCGGCAAGTCCGTGACGGCGCTCTCGATCATGCGCCTGGTGCAGCCGCCGGGGCGCATCGCGACCGGCCGCGTGATCTTCAAGGGGCGCGATCTGCTGACGCTCGGCGAGCGCGAGATGCAGCGCGTGCGCGGCGCGGAGATCTCGCTGATCTTCCAGGAGCCGATGACGGCGCTGAACCCGGTCTTCCGCATCGGCGATCAGATTGCGGAAACGCTCGTCGTGCATGGCCGCGCCACGAAGCGCGACGCGCGCGCGAAGGCGATCGATCTGCTGCGCTCGGTCCGCATCCCGCATCCTGAATCGCGCGTCGCGGACTACCCGCACCAGCTCTCGGGCGGCATGCGGCAGCGCGTGATGATCGCGATCGCGCTGTCGTGCCAGCCGTCGCTCGTCATCGCCGACGAACCGACGACGGCGCTCGACGTCACGATTCAGGCGGAAATCCTCGATCTGCTGCGCGAGATGAAGTCGGCCCTCGGGCTGTCGCTGCTCCTCATCACACACGACTTCGGCGTCGTCGCCGAGACGGCCGACCGCGTCGCGGTGATGTACGCCGGCCGCATCGTCGAGACCGGTCCGGTGCGCGCCATCTTTCGCAGTCCGGCGCATCCGTATACGCGCGGGCTTCTCGCCTCGATGCCGGGCGGCCGCCCGGGCGAGCGGCTGCGCGCGATCGAGGGATCGGTGCCGCTCATCGGCGAACTGCCGCCGGGATGCGCGTTCACGCCGCGGTGCCCGAACCGATTCGAGCCGTGTCCGACGGCGCCGCCGCCCGATTACCCGGCCGGCATCGGACACGAGGCGAAGTGCTACCTGCACGATCCGCACATGACCGCTCTGCAATCGGCAGCCCATCCGCAATCCGCAGTCCGCAGTCCGCAATCTCCCGATGCCGCTCGTTGAGGTCTCGCGTCTCGTCAAGCAGTTCACGCGCGGCGCCGGCTTGTTCCACAGCGGGACGACGGTGACGGCGGTCGACGACGTGAGCTTCACGATCGAGAAAGGCGAGACGTTCGGGCTCGTCGGCGAATCGGGCAGCGGCAAGACGACGACGGGCCGCTGCATGCTGCGGCTCGTCGAGCCGACGTCGGGCGAGGTGAAGTTTCGCGGCGAGAACGTCCTCGCGTTCACGCGCGCCCGTATGCGCCAGGCGCGGCGCGAGATGCAGATCGTCTTCCAGGATCCGTATTCCTCGCTCAACCCGCGCATGCGCGCGCGGCAGATCGTCGAGGAGCCGCTCATCATTCACCGGATCGGCGCGCGCGCCGCGCGGCGCGCGCGCGTCGCCGAGCTGTTCGATCTGGTTGGCCTCAACGCGGCGCACCTCGAGCGATACCCGCATGAGTTCAGCGGCGGCCAGCGGCAGCGCATCGGCCTCGCGCGCGCGCTCGCGCTCAACCCGTCGTTCCTCATCCTCGACGAGCCGGTGTCGGCGCTCGACGTCTCGGTGCAGGCGCAGGTCGGATGGGACCGACCGCGTCGCTCTTCGCCGCCGCGCAGCACCCGTACACGCGCGCGCTGCTGTCGGCGATTCCGATTCCCGATCCCGATGCGCCGCGCCAGCGAATCGTCCTGGATCCGGCGTCGGTGAATCGCAGCGCGGCCCTGCGAGAGATTGCGGCCGGACACTGGGCGGCGGTGTGAATTCTTAAATTCTTAATTACGCGGCACGCCGTACGTCGTTCTCGATCTTCCCGTCGCGGATGTGAATCGTGCGGTAGGCAAACGCTGCCACGTCGGACTCGTGCGTCACGAGCACGATCGTGTTGCCGGCTTTGTGCAGCCGCTCGAACAGCGCCATGATCTCGGCGCCGGTCTTCGAGTCGAGATTGCCGGTCGGCTCGTCAGCGAGCAGGATCGACGGATTGTTCACCAGCGCGCGCGCGATCGCGACGCGCTGCCGCTGGCCCCCCGACAGCTCGTTCGGCCGATGCGTCATCCGCGGCGTGAGTTCCACTTTCTCGAGCGCCGCCTTCGCGCGCTCCTGCCGTTCCTTCGCCGCCACGCCGGCGTAGACGAGCGGCAGCTCGACGTTGTGCAGCGCCGTCGCGCGCGGGAGCAGATTGAACGTCTGGAAGACGAACCCGATCTCCTCGTTGCGGATGCGCGCGAGCTCGTTGTCGTTCATCTGGCTCACCTGCTTGCCGTTCAGCAGGTACGACCCTTTGCTGGGCGTGTCGAGGCAGCCGATCAGGTTCATCAGCGTCGACTTGCCCGACCCCGACGGACCCATGATCGCCACGTACTCGCCGCGCTCGATCTGCACCGAGACGCCGCGCAGCGCGTGGATCTCCTCCGATCCCATGATGTAGGTCTTCCACAGGTCGACGGTTTCGATGAGTGCCATGATCTTTAGCTCAGACGTGCCGCCGGCCGCGGCGGTTCCCCTCACGCGCCGCTTTTCAGCCTGGCGAGCAGCGTTTTCGCCACGTCGGGCGCGTCGAGCGGCATTCGCGCCTCCCAGTCGCGCGCGTCGATCGGAATCAGCACCAGCTTGGCGCCGCCGGCCTTCCCGTGCTTGCGCCGCTGGTCGCCGATCTCGGTCGCCAGCTCGCCCGCGGACGCGAGCGACGTGCCCATGAGGAGCACGCAGACTTCGTCGCCGCCGCTCCACTTCGCCGCCTGGCCCCACGCGTCGGCCACCGCCGCACGATCGACGATCGGCACGAAGCGGCCGAGCAGCCGCGGGCTCTTCGCGCGCGAGAAGAGCTTGCTCTTCGGCACGAGCGCGATGTCGAAGCCGCGCGCCTGCGCTTCCTCGTAGCCGCCGACCTCCTCGAGCGCAATGCGCAGCCGGCCCATCGTGGCCTTGCGCACGAACTCGTCGCGCGTCGCGCGCTCCTCCCGGAACTGGCTGCTGCGCGGCGGCGGCTGCGGCTCCTCCGACGTCGGCGGCGCGACGGGACGCGGCGCTTCGGTCGTGGCCGCCGGCGTCGGCGACGCCGCGGCAGGAGCGGGAACGGCGCCGCCTTCCGCGAGCGCGCGATCGTACTCGGCGCGCCGCGCCTCGTCGGACAGGATTCGATACGCTTCGGTGAGCTCGGCGGCGCGATCGGCCGCCATCGCCTGGAATTCCTTGCCGAGGTGCTGAACCTTGTCGGGGTGGTACCTGGCGATCTGACTGCGGAACGCCCGTTTCACTTCGTCGGGCGACGCGACGGGCGCGATCTCGAGCAGTTCGTAATACGTCCTCTGCGCCACCTACTTCTTGAACTCCGCGATGTTGGCGGCGGGCAGCTCGCGGCGGCCCTCCCGCGAATCACGCTCGCGCAGCCGCTTCTGCGGCTTCTTCGGCTCGGCCGTGCTGCGCGCACAGTACGGGCAGAAGTTCCACCCCGGCTGCAGCGCGCGGCCGCAGTGCGGGCAGCCGCCGCCGAGCCGCTTGCCGCAGTTCGGGCACGCGTTGAAGTCCACGCCGACCGCTGCTCCGCACTGCCCGCACAGCGTGCGCATCTCGCGCACCTCGGTGACGACGCGCAGCAGCTCCTCGGGCGTCGTGACGCCGCTCTTGACCTTCGCGAGCCCGTCCTCGCCGAGCGTCACCATCCCGCCGGCGATCGCCGTGTCGCGGATCTGATCCTCGGTGGCGCGCGCCGCAATCAGCCGCCGCACCTTGTCGGTGACGCGCATGACCTCGTAGATGCCGATGCGCCCGCGATAGCCGGTGTGGTTGCAGTGATCGCAGCCGATCGCCTTGTAGAACGGAATCGACGCCGCATCGCCGTCGCTGATGTTCATCGAGCGCAGCACGTCCGCGGGCGGCGTGTACTGTCGGCGGCAATGGACGCACAGCCGGCGAACGAGCCGCTGCGCCACGACGCCCACGAGCGCCGACGCGATCACGAATGGCTCGGCGCCGATGTCGGCGAGCCGCGTGACGACCGACGGCGCGTCGTCGGTGTGCAGCGTCGAGAGCACGAGATGCCCGGTCTGCGCCGCCTGCATCGCGATCTTCGCCGTCTCGCCGTCGCGGATTTCGCCGAGCAGGATGACGTCGGGATCCTGCCGCAGGATCGATCGCAGCGCGCTCGCGAACGTCAGCTTGATCTTGTCGTTGATCTGCGTCTGGTTGACGCCGGGGATCTGGTACTCGATCGGATCCTCGATCGTGATGATGTTGGTTTTCTCCGACTGCACCCCGCGGATCGACGAGCTGAGCGTCGTCGTCTTGCCGCTGCCGGTCGGGCCCACGACGAGAATCATCCCGTGCTGGTGGCGGAGGAAGCCGCGCAGCTCCTCGAGCGCCGTCGCCGACAACCCGATCTCCTCGAGCGCCGGCACGCCCTTCCGGTGATCGAGCACGCGCATCACGACTTTTTCGCCGAACAGCGTGCGCAGCGTGGAGACGCGGAAGTCGACGTCGGTGCCGTCCTCCGCCGTCGAGCGCAGGCGGCCGTCCTGCGGCAGCCGCTTCTCGGCGATGTCCATGCCGGCCATGATCTTCAGCCGCGCGATGAGCCCCTCATGGACCCACTTGGGCAGGTCCATCACTTCCTTGAGCAGACCGTCGAGGCGATGGCGGATGAGGACGCCCTTCTCCATGGGCTCGACGTGAATGTCGCTCGCGCGGCTCTTGATCGCGCTCTTCACGACGAGATCGACGAGATCGATGATCGGCGCGGCCTCGCTGCGCTCCTTCAGGCCGGCGACCGGCTCGAAGACTTCCTCTTCCGCGCGGCGCGCGAGCGCCGTCTCGCCGAGCGGTTCGCCGGCGCCGCGTCGTCCGTGC